>CAMOVA010000026.1 GCA_946626905.1 uncultured Bacillota bacterium
TATAAATGCGGTTTAATAATATCTAAACTTATTAACAGTAATAAAATATTTTATATAACTTTTAATATCTAAATTCTCTAATTTTAAATCTAATAATATTATTTTATTTGTATTTATTTTTTTTAAGACATTATCTAATCTATCTAATTCTAATTCTTTTAAATTTGTTTTATAAATTATTTTATCTTTATATGTTATATTATGGTGTAATACAAAGTAATTATCTTTTGTTTTTCTAACGTCTATTTCTATACCATCAATATCCAATTTTAAAGCATTTAAAACGGCATTTAAGCTGTTTTCTTTATATCCGTTATTATTTGCCCTATGAGCAATAATTTTCATAATATCACCTATTTAAATATATAAAAAAACAAGAATATTTATTCTTGTTCTTCATCTTCTTCAGAATTATCTATATCAGGTAATATTATTTCAATTCCACTTTCTTCAAGTAATTCATTTAAATATTCTAAATTATCTTTCTTTTCTGATTTTAAAGCCATAATTACCTCCTAAGTTCTCCATCCATACTCCATGTTTTAACACTAGTAATTGTTACATCTTGTATAGTACCAATATATTCTTTTTCAGCTTTAACATTTACTAATTTCATTGTTTCAGTATATCCCATTAAAGTATCTTCACCTTTTTCAGATACACCTTCTAATAAAACTTTAACTGTTTTATTTAAATATTTATCATTATTTTCTTTAGAGTACTTATTAATTAATTCATTTAATTTATATAATCTTTTTTCTTTTTCTTCTAAAGATACATCATCTTTCATTTTAGCAGCAGGTGTTCCTTCTCTAGGTGAAAATATAAAAGTATAAGCTCCATCGTATTTGCATTTGTTTACAACATCTAATGTTTCATTAAAGTCTTCTTCTGTTTCACCAGGAAATCCTACTATTATATCTGTTGTTATTGAACAATTTGGTATATTTTTCTTTAATTTATTATATAGTTCTAAATATGATTCTTTAGTATATCTTCTACCCATTAATTTTAAAATACGATCACTACCTGATTGTAGTGGTAGATGTATATATGGCATAATATTATCATATTTAGCTATTACATCAATCATACGATCAGTAAAATCCCAAGGATGTGATGTAACAAATCTTATTCTTTCTATACCTGTTAATGCAACATCTTCTAGTAAATTTTCCATATAATAATTATCATCTAAATCTTTACCATAAGCATTAACATTTTGTCCAAGTAATGTTACTTCTTTATAACCATCTTTTATTAAATCTTTTACTTCTTCTAAAATATACTCTTTTCTTCTACTTCTTTGACTACCTCTCGTATAAGGCACAATACAATATGTACAGAATTTATCACATCCATACATTATATTAATCCATGCCTTACTTTTTGAATCTCTTTTTACAGGAATATTTTCAATAACATCCCCTTCACAACTTAATACTTCTACGTTTAATTTATGATCTTTTATAGATTTTTCTAAAACTTGAGGAAGTTTATGTATATTATGAGTTCCAAAAACAAAATCCATCCATTTATATTCACTAAGTATTTTATTAACAACAACTTCTTCTTGTGCCATACATCCACATATTCCTACTAAAACACCTGGTTTTCTACTTTTTAAGTTTTTAGCTCTACCTAAATAACCAAATACTTTATTATGAGCATTTTCTCTAATTGCACATGTATTTAATAATATTAAATCAGCGTCTTCCATATCCTTTGTTTCAGAAAATCCCATATCTTCTAATATAGCTTTAATATTTTCTGAATCATGTTCATTCATTTGACAACCATATGTTTTTAAAAAATATAATTTATCTTTTCCAAGACTTTTTAATTCATTGTTAATAATATATTCGTTAGCTTTTACTATCGATTCTTTTTTTGTTCTTATTTTTGCTTCTTTTAAATCTGGTACTAACATAAAATCACCTATTAAATTATATCATATCATTCCTATTAATAAAAGAAAATAAGTATAAAAACTTATTTTCACTTAATTAATTTAATTATATCATTATAAGTTATTAAAACCATTAGTAACATTAACAGAATAAACCCTATATAATGTACAGTGTTTTCTATTTTAGGATTTACACGTTTTCCTCTTATTTTTTCAATTATAAGAAAGAACGCTCTACCACCATCAAAAGCTGGTAGTGGGATTAAATTAATAAATCCTACATTAATACATAAATATGCGATTAAGAATATTAATGATAGAATTCCTGCTTTTGCACTTTCACCTACTACATTATATATACCAACTGGTCCTGATAAGCTATTAAGACTTAATTTACCAGTTATTAAATAACTTATTATTTTAAGCATTTGAACAATAAGTGTTCCAGTTTTTACAAAGGCATATTTTATAGATGGGATAATTCCTCTATCAATTTTATTTGATAAAGCAAATCCATATTTATATGATACTTTATCATCTTTTACTATTTTTTTAGGTTTTACAGAATATGTATTTGTTTCTCCTTTTTGATTTTCTACTGTAAAATCTACTGTTTTACCATTAACGATTGTAAGTTCAAGAAGTAACATATCTTGATTGCTTACTTTCTTACCATTAATTTTAGTTATCTTATCTCCTGCTTTAATTCCAGTTTTAGCTATTGGATAATTCTTTTCAACTTGATCAATGTAATTTTTATTCTTTGGAGCTCCAACATTTAAAGCAACAATAAATAATAAAACTATCGCTAGTAAGAAATTAAATAGTACACCAGCTATTATAGTTAAGAAACGTGATAGCCAAGGTTTTGAATACATTTGTTTTTCTTCTGGAATATTTTTATCTATTTCAATATCTTCACCTGCCATTGAAACAAATCCACCTATAGGAAACATACGAACTGAATATTCAGTTTCATCTCCTTTTCTTTTTTTCTTAAAGATTCTAGGTCCCATTCCAATAGAAAATTCATATACATAAATTCCTGCACGTTTAGCAAAAATAAAATGTCCTAATTCATGTATAAATACTGTTATGCCTAATACAAGTATGAAATATATAATTGTCATAAAACCTCCTAAATTATTGATATAAAAAACATAAATCCTAGTACTACAAATAAAATACTATCAAATCTATCTAGTATTCCACCATGTCCTGGTAAAATATTAGAAAAATCTTTTTTACCATAATAACGTTTAATTGATGAGAAAAATAAATCTCCAAATTGTCCTAGTATTGATAAAAACATTGTCATAAATATTACTGTTGATAATTCTACTGTTGTATCAACAAAATTTATATAATAAGTTGTCGCAATAAAAGTCGCAACTAATGTACCAAATATAGTACCTTCCCATGATTTATTAGGAGATGTTTTTTCTGCTAATTTATGTTTACCTATTAAGCTACCAATTAAGTACGCATAAATATCTGTTATCATTGTTATTATAAATAAATATACAATTGTTACTAAATTAACATTTCTAATTAAGATTATTAGTGAAAATGCAATTCCTAAGAAAAATACACTTCCTATTAAGTAGAATGCATCTACTATACTATATAATTTTCTATCTTGATAAATTACAGTTGGTATAGCAAATGATAAGAATAACCCTGAAATAAAGCGATAATCTATGTTATAAACTAAATCAGTATTTGCCGCATTAACTAAAACAAATAAGCTTAATAAAACATATGAAATAAAAGCTATAAAAGTTGGTAATTCTTTTTTTGTTTGCTTTGCCGCTAATAATTCCTTAAGTGCTAGTATTGATAAAACTAGTACTGCAAGTGAAAATAATTTTCCTCCAATAATGAATATTGGTACTAATATTATTAATAAAAGTAATCCTGTAAATGTTCTTTGTATCATATTAAAACCTCCTATAATACATATATATATTATATTATAATTTTAGTTATTTATCAATTAAAAATTACATATGACATGTAATTTATAACTGAGATAAATTTTTTAAAAAACTTTTTGTTTTTAAATAAAGACCTGTATATTTTTCATAATATTCATTTAAAAAATCATTTATTTCTTGCTTGGTATTTTCACTTATTTCTAATTTACTTATTTTAGAAATATCTACATAATAAAACATTCTAATTAACTTAATAGTTTTTTCATCTACTATTTTTTGATTTGTTAAACAATTATTACAAATATATCCACCATCTCTACCAGATAAAGTTGCGATTGATATCTTAGAACCACATAAACAACATTCATCAATTATAGGCATAACTCCTAAATAATCCAAATATTTAAGTTCTAAAATATTTGTAATCACTCTATAATCATATAATTCATCTATTTTTTTTAATGATGTAATCAATAAATTATAAATTTCTTCATTTTTGTTTTGTTTCATAACTTGAGTAGCAAGTTCAAGTAAATAAGAACTATAACTAATCAAATTAATATCTTTTTTTATATTTTTTAAATTATCTATTATATCTACAGAAATAAGTGTTGATAGATTATTTTCTTTATAATAAACATTAAAATATCCATACGTTAATTTAGTGGTATTACTTCTAATATCACTTTTTAGTTTTCTTGCTCCTTTAGCTATTATACTTTCAATACCAGTAGATGTTAAAACTTTTATTATCTTACTTGATTCTTTATAATCAAGTTCACCAACAACAATTCCTTCTATTTTTTTAATCATCTATTTTTTCAAAACGATAAACTTGTTCTACATTTGGATATTTTTCTTTATCAACTTTAGAAATAAATAAGTCATATGGTCTTGCCCATACTTTTCCTTCATTTTCATAAATAACCATATCTTCTAAAGTTTCACTATTTTTTGCTATACAAATAACTTTATAAATAGTTCCCTTAAAATGTTTATATTTCTTTCCTATCTCTACTTTCATCTGTATCAAATCCTTTATAACGTAAATAATATTCTATTTTTCCTGTTTTAACAAATAAATCCCATAATAAATCTTTCATAGTATCACCTATTTTATAATGGTCTTTATTTTATATTTTATTCAAAATCATTAAAACCAAATTCTTGAAGATATTTTTCTTTATCTCTCCATTTTTTTATTACTTTAACATAAATTTCTAAGTATACATTCTTTCCTAATAATTGTTCTATTTCACTACGAGCTTTTATTCCTATTTCTTTAACCATTGATCCTTGTTTACCAATAATTATTTTTTTAAGTGAATCTCTATCAACAATTATAGCTACATTTATATGATAGCTACTACTACTCTTTTCAATATTTTCTACAATACAAGTTAAAGAATGTGGTACTTCTTTATCTGTTAATTCAAATACTTTTTCTCTTACTATTTCTGATATTGTAAAAGTTAATGGTTTATTAGTAATAAAACTATCATCATAATATTTAATATCATCAGTTAAATATTTTTTTATTACTTTAATTAATTCATCTACATTTTTATTTTTTAAAGCACTAACAGGTACTATATCAGCAAATTCATATAAATCTTTATATTCAGTTATTTTGTTAAATATTTCATCTTTTGATAATCCATCTATTTTATTTATAACAAGAATAACAGGAACATCTGCTTCTTTTATTTTATCTAAAATAAATTTATCTCCTGTACCTAAACTCTCTTTAGCGCTTACTAAAAATAATACTGCATCTATTTCATTAAGTGAAGAATATGCTTGTTTATTTAAATATTGTCCTAATTTATGATTAGGTTTATGAATACCTGGTGTATCAATAAATATAATTTGTGAGTCTTCTTCTGTTCTAATACCTTGAATTGTATTTCTAGTAGTTTGTGGTTTATTAGAAGTAATTGCTACTTTAGTACCAATAATACTATTTAGTAGTGTTGACTTACCAACATTAGGTCTTCCAACTAAAGTTACAAAACCACTTCTCATAAATCTTCCTCACCAAAAGCATAAGGTGTTAGTTCAGCAACTGTTTTTATTGAAGTATTATCACCATAATATGTTATTACCTCTAAATCAGGATTACAATAATCTATTAATGTTTGTCTACAAATAAAACAAGGTGTTATTTTTTTATTCTTACCATCCATCAAATGGATTCTTTTAAAATCATCTTTATTTTTACCATTTGCGATCGCTGAATATATAGCACATCTTTCTGCACATATACCAGAATTTGGTGATGATGTTTCAACATTAACACCAGGATATAAAGTTCCATCATTGCATTCTAAAATAGCTGCAACTGGATAATTATAATAAGGTGATTTCGCATTTTCTAATAATTTTTGTAATTGTTCTTTCATTTTACAACCTCCAATAATTTAGGAATAAATATCATAAGTCCTATTATAGCTGCTGAAGTAGCAAACACAAGTACTGCACCTGCAGCTGTATCTTTTATTATTTTTATATCTTCGTGTTTTTCTTTTGTTATTAAATCACACATTGTTTCTATTGAAGTATTTATTAATTCTGTAGCTATAACTAAAGCTATCATTACTAAACATAACATCCATTCCATTAAAGTTAATTTGAATATGACAGCACAAATTAATACTAATACAGTAATAACAAAATGAATATTCATATTTTGTTCTTTTGTAATAGCTATTTTAATCCCATTAATAGCGTATTTAAAACTATTTCTTAATTTCTTTTTATCTAGTGATTTTTCCTTCATTTAATATTTCCTCCTGTAATCCAAACATTACTTTTTCATCTTCTTCTGTCATGTGATCATACCCATTTATGTGTAAGAAACCATGGATTGCTAAAAAACATAATTCTCTTTTAAAAGAGTGATTATATTCTACAGCTTGAGATTTTGCTTTATCAATACTTATATAAATATCACCTAATACTCTTACATCCATATTTGGAAAAGTTTTATCATCTTCCAAAGCAAATGATATAACATCCGTTTCTCTATCAATATTACGATATTCTTTATTAATTTTATGTATATAATCATTATCAACAAAAATTATATTAAAATTAACATTTTTTAGTTTTAATTTTTTTATTCCTATATTTAATACTTTTTCTACATCTTCTGTATTTATTTCTTCACCATACAAATTTATTATTTCAAACATATATACCTCTTTCTATATTTATTATAATATAAATACATACATTTTACAATCAAAAAAACTGATATAAATCAGTCTATCCCATTAAATTATTTAAATATTTAAAAGTTGTATTTAAACCACTCACTACTACACCTTCAACATATGATGACATTTCATCTCCTATTTTAGAAATTTTAGATTCATAATTTTTATTTTCTTTTACAACATAATTATTAACATCTATATTTTTACCATTTTTAATATCTTGTTCAAACTCTTTTATTTTTTCTTCTGTTAGTACTTTTTTATTATATTGTTCAAATTCATAATAACCTGTTGCTTGTGATATATACATCGCACTAAAACCTATAAATATTATTAAAAACGCTTTTTTAAATACTTTAGTTAAAACCTTTTTAGTCTTATCATTCATATTTATTCTCCTTTAAATATATTTCTAAGATATTTGATAATGCTATACATGTATTAGTTACTTCTTCTAAATTGTTTTCATCCCCACCTAATTCTAACAAGATTATATTATCTTTTATATCTTGATTATAAATTCCATTTACATATTTTCCTTCTTTTTTTATTATTCCTCTAGATAATCCAGGATAATTCTTATTTATTAATTGGTTTAAATTATTCATTTTTTCTAAATTCTTTTGATTATTTTGATTTTTAAGTCCTAAAACAAATAATACTTTCGCATAGTTTTTATTATTTAATTTTATAGTAGAAGCTTTATGATTAACTGAATCTCTATGAATATCTATTATAAGTTTCAAGTTAGGATATTTTTTTATTGTTTCTTTTATATAATATCTACTTGCTTGATAACTATATGAATAATCCCAACCATTTGCATTAAGTAAATCTGGTATACTTCCTTCTTCTATAATAGTCTTAATATTTTTAGTATTTAATATTTCTTTTAATATCATTGATGCTTCATACACAGTAGGTTTAACTTTGTAATCATTATTAATACTCGGCTTATATTTTTCTGTTTGATGAGTGTTATATAAATATATAATTGGTTGGTTATCTATATTATATTTTTTATTATTACTTAAATACATTGTTGGTACTTCTATTTTTTTATCATAGTATAAATTATTTTTTAAGATACTAGTAGGATTATTTAATTCTATATTTGTCATAAATTTTAATGCATATTCATTAAAATTTATTTTGTTTTTATGAATTAAAAGTAAATTTTCAATCATAGTTTTATTGGTGAATTTTGTATTAATTCTTAAAAAACCTATTTTAGTAATTTCTAATATTAAACATATAACAAATACTGAATAAAAAAACCTTTTCATAGTATCACCAAATATAGTATATAAAGTTTTATATTAAAAAAATGTCAAAAAAAAGGACTTTAATAAATTAAAATCCTTGTACAAAACATAAAACAAAGAAAATTATTCCTAAAAGAATTGTAAGTCTTGTAATAAACAATTCTCCTCCTCTTTCTTTTCTATTTTGGAATAAATTTGTATTTCCACCTGTTATTATATTTTCTTCATCTACTTTTCCAGCTTGTAATAATACAATAGCTATTAGTAGTATTGATACAATTATTAAAGCAATCTTCATACTTTCCTCCTCGCTATATATAATTTAACATATATTACTTATTTTATCAAGTTTATTCAAATATTTTACCAATTAATTCTTCTTTATTTTGTAGTCCATTTAAGTATGTTTTAACATCCATAGCTTTCTTACCTTCTATTTGTATTTCAGTAAAAACTATTTCTCCATTACTTGTTTTAACTCCTATACCATCAGGATAAATATTTAATATTTGCCCATTTACTTTAAATGAATCTGTATAATTAGACATTCTAGCTTTCCATACTTTTACTCTTTTACCTTCAAAAAAGCAATATGATCCTGGCCAAGAATATAAACCTCTTATTTTATTATATACTTGTCTAGTAGTTTTAGAAAAATCTAATTTTTCATCTTCTTTAGAAATGTTAGGAGCATATGTAGCTTCTGATTCATCTTGTTTAGTTCTACTTGCTGTACCATCTATAATACTTGGTAATGTGTCTATAAGTAAATCTTTACCTAATTCACTTAGTTTATTAAATAGTGATTCAGCTGTATCTGTTTCTTCTATTTCTATTTCTCTTTGTGAAATAATATCACCTGCATCCATTTGTGGACTCATATGCATTATAGTTACACCTGTTTTATTATACCCATCCATTATAGCATGATGAATTGGTGCGCCTCCACGTAATTTTGGAAGTAATGATGCATGAACATTTATACAACCATATTTTGGATAAACTAATAATTCTCTAGGAATAATTTGTCCATATGCACATGTTACAATCAAATTAGGATGTAATGATACAACTTCTTGCCAATCATCTTTTATTTTTTCTGGTTGAACAACTAATATCATGTTATCATTAGCATATTTTTTTACAGGAGATGGTGTGATAATTTTATCTCTTCCTACTGGTTTATCTGGTTGTGTAACTACTCCTTTTACTTTATAGTTTTTAACTAATGCATCTAAAACTGGAACTGAAAAATCTGGAGTTCCCATAAATACGATTCTTAATTCTTCATCTATTTCTATTTTACTAATATCAAAATTTTCCATATCGCTATTCATAATATCACCTATATTAATTATAATTAAAAAAAGGAACTTTTGCAAGTTCCTTACTTATTAAATCTACTTAAAATCTTTTGTTTTTGTAATTCTTTTACATTCAATTTTTTATATTCACCTGTCAAATTTATTAAATATTGTTCTTTAAACAAAATATTTTCTTTTAAATTTTCATTCGCATAATCATAAGCTCTTTCATCAAAGTTAAGAAGTTCTAACATAAAATCAATATCATTTTTTAAATCTTCACTTACAAATTCAAGTATATGTATATTTTGTGTTACTGCAAGAGCTATAATATATTTATCATTTCTAAAGATTTCAGGAATACTTTTAATAAGCCAACCATTAATTTTAACAGCATCTATTATAAAATTTCTATCATATAGTATAGAATCATCTACATTATGAACTAACGAAGGATTTACAACAATAACTTCCAAAGCTACATCTTTATCTAATATTTTAAAATCATATGGAAATTGAGAAAAATATTTTGTAAATATTTCTGCTTTTGATAAATAATCATCAACTTGTTCATAATCTTGTAAAATATCTCTTTTTTCTAATATCTTTTTAGCACGAAAATCATTATCTATTCCAAATCCAAATTTTTTTAAATATATATCTTTTACCTCTTCATTATTTAAAGGAATTTTATTATTTATTTTTTGTTGAATAGATGTTAATTCTTGTAAATCTCTTAATTTATCTAAAGTAAGTTCTATATCCTTTTTAGTTAAGAAATCCATTTTACTTAATTTATGATATAAAACTATTTCCATTTCTCTTTCAATATTTTGTCTATTTGCTATTCCTCTTATTTCAACAATCTTATCTTTTCCTATTAAACGAATTGCTAATCTAGGAACTGTATAATTTCCTTTTATATCTTTTGTATAATATGCATAAAAATCTCCACCTGGAATCATTTGATTCCCACATATTTGTTGAATAGCATCTAGGGAGTGAGCACTACACCAGTGAGTATTTTTTCCTTTTAGTGATCTTACTAATTTCATAGCGTCTTCATAACTGCCTTGATTATATTTAACCCATATTCCATCTAAACAATTTGAATTAATTATTAAATTATTTTTTAATTGAATTTCAAAAAAAGCATATATTTTTTGAAAACTACCAGTTTTAAGTAAAGTCTCAATAACTTCATCATTTATTTTTTCTTTTTTTATTCTTTTGTTCAAAAAATAGACAATATTTTCTATTATTTCATTATTTACTTCCATAAATGGTGATGTTGTTTTATTACTTCTTTTATTATATATACAGTTATCATAATCATATGAACCTATTCTAACGACACCTTGAAAAATCCAATATTTCATCCAATAAGGGAATTTTTTATCTGTAAGATAATCAATCCAACTATCAAGTGTTTGTTTTTGATCAGAAATTATAACTTCTTTATTTAAAGACTTAGGAATATCTTTTTCTTTAATAATATATTTTTGATAATAAAGTTCTCTTAATATTTCTTTTCTATGCCCAGTACTATAAATATTATCAAGATATTCTAAATGTTGTAGATACTTTCTTATTGCCTCATATTTACTTTTAACATGTCTACCACATCTTCTAACTTCTTTATCATTATATAAATTCTGATAAACCTGATCTAAAAATTTTTCTGGTTCATATTGATTTTCCATAACCCCACTACTTTCGTCAAAAAAAGGGCCCTAAGCCCTTATTATTCTTTATGGTGACCAGTACGGGATTCGGACCCGTGAATGCTGCCGTGAAAGGGCAGTGTGTTAAGCCGCTTCACCAACTGGCCAAAAAAA
>CAMOVA010000027.1 GCA_946626905.1 uncultured Bacillota bacterium
CTTTAATTATACCATTATATAAGAAAAATAGTAAGACTTACTTACTATTTTATTAACTTAGTTTTGATTTTTTAATTGTTATAACTGGGCGAAGGCCATAGTTCCCATATGTTACATGATTAACACCTAAAGCACCATCAGAATTCACATCCCAAGCATAATACTGTGCATCAGAAACAGGTGATAATGTCCAATATCCAGAGTTATTTGATTCATATGTATTTGCACTGGCGCCACTATAGATATCAGCCTTTGTATTTTCAATAAGCCACGCTAAATCTGTATTTCCTGTTCCATTTATATTTGTTCCTATTTGCTTATTAGTTCTTGAAAAATAATAAATATCAGTATACGAATTTGCTAATGTCCATTCTAATGACGATGCTTTGGTTTTCGTGATTGCTGTTATTTCTTCTCCTGTTATTATTCTTGCTTTTAAGTTATTTGCAATCGGTGTATTATTTCCAGCAACTTTGCAAGAACCATCTATACATGTTAAAGTTCCATAATTATATCCTGATGCTGTTGTATCATATGTATAATTTAAAAGTAATGAATCATCCCAACCAGCTGTTGCAGTTGCAAGTGCTGGTAATGCTGTTGTTGGACCTATAGTAGTATTTGATCCTGTTGGTAACCAACCAATTAAATTTACTAGGTTATGATCCATTTGTAATGTTATATTACTTTTTGATATTGTATCATCTGTTGTTATTACTCTCCATTTATAACATGTACTTCCACTTGTACATTTTTTATTTTCTACTGGATCATATTGTACTAATTGTCCCAATGTATACACTGTATATGTTTTACTATCACTACATCTAGTACCTACTTCAACATCTTTTCCATTTAGACTTGTTACATTATATCCACTTATACAGATATCTAAAGAGCTTACTCTTCCATTTAATATAGTTACTGTACCACTTACTGGTTTTTTACCTTTTAGTTTAATATCTACATCGTCTACATCATATGTTCCATCATTTATTTTTGTATGACCTGTTTCATAATCTGAATTCATAGATGACATATCATTATTATAATTAATTGCATCTATATATCCTAGTGCTGAATCTTTTGCAGCACTTTTTCTTGCTTTACTTATCATATTTAGAATTATTGGAGTTGCTATTAAAGCTATTATGGCTAGTATTACTATTACTGCTAGTAATTCTATTAATGTGAATCCTTTTTGTTTTTTCATATTATCACCAATTATATTATAACAAAAAACCATTAAAATAAAAATATTTTTTAACAAAAATAAAAAACTAGACATTTTAATGTCTAGTTATTTTCTTTTAATAATTCTATTGCTTTTCTCATTTCAAGATCATATTTAATCATATCCATACCACCAAATAGTTTTATGAATTCTTCTTCTGGCATTTGATATTGTTCAGCTAATTTTTTAGCTTCTTCTTTAGCTTCTTTTTCAGTTGCTTCGATTTTTTCAGCTTTTTTAATTTCTTCAAGTAATAATCTTGATTCAATTCTTTTTGTAGCTTCTTCTTTCATTTGATCTTTTAAAGCATCTTCATTAGAATTTGTAAATTGATAGAATTGTTCTAATGAAATACCTTGCATTTTTAAGTTTTCTTCATATTGTTTAACCATTCTTGTTAATTCTTCATTAATCATAGCATCTGGAATTTCAACTTTCATATTAGAACAAGCTTTTTCTAATACATCATTCATATAATGTTCTTCAGCATGATGTTCTTTATGAGCTTTAATATTTTTCTTTAATTCTTCTTTTAATGATTCTACAGAATCAACACCTTCCATAGCTAAATCTTCAAAGAAATCTTTATCCATTTCTGGAAGAACTGTTTGTTTAATTTCATTAACAGTTACTTTAAATACTACTGGTTGTCCTTTTAATTCATCTGAATGATATTCTTCAGGGAATGTTACATTAATGTCTTTTGTTTCACCTTTTTTCATACCAATTATTTGATCTTCAAATCCTGGTATAAATGTATTTGATCCTATTTCTAATGAATAGTTTTCTCCTTTTCCACCATCAAAAGCAACACCATCTTTAAATCCTTCAAAATCAATGATTGCAGTATCTCCTTTTTCTACTTTTCCATCTTTTGTTACAGATTCTGCATATCTTTGTCTAATTTCATTTAATGCATTTTCTACTTCTTCTGCTTTTACAGTAACTTTTTCACGTTTTACACCTAAGTTTTTATATTCACCTAATTTAACTTCTGGACGTAATGTTAATACAAAATTAAATTCTACATATTCTCCAGTTAATGATTTTAAACTTATTTCAGGTTGTGAAACTATTTCAGCATCTTTATTTTCTTCTATCATTTTAGAATATGCATCTTCTAAAACTATATCAGCTGCATCTAACCAAAGATTAGTTTCTCCATATTTTTTGATAAACATATCTTTAGGAGCATGTCCTTGTCTAAATCCATCTATTTTTACTTTTTTATTTGCTTTTTCAAATGCTTTTTCAATAGCATCTTGCCATTCTTTTCCTTCAATTTTAATTGTTATTTCTTTTACATTTTTTGCCATAATTTTCCTCCTCAGTACATAATAGTATATATTATTTTTTATTTTATTACAAGTAAAATAACTAGATTTTATCCAGTTATTTTATGATATTTTTAAAATTTCTACATCATATTTTCCGTTAGGACTTTCAACAGATACAACATCTTTTACCTTTTTATTTAAAACTGCGACTGCGATTGGAGATTCATTAGATATTTTATTATTAAATGGATCAGCTTCTTTACTACCTACTATTGTATATTCTTCTACTTCTCCATCATCAACATATTTTATTTCAACTTTATTTCCAATTGATACTTTATCAGTTTTAACATCTGAAATAATAACAGCATTTTCTATATTAGCTTCTAATTCACTAATTTTATTTTCAACTTCTGCTTGTGCAGAACGTGCTGCATCATATTCAGCATTTTCTGATAAATCTCCTAAAGCTCTTGCTTCTTTTAATGCTTGAATTACTTCTGGTCTTTTTTCCATTTTTAAGTATTCAAGTTCACGTTTCATTTCTTCCAATCCGGCACTTGTTACATAAATTTCATTTTTATTAGCCATTTTAATCACGCCTTTTCTAATTATATATTACCTGCAAAATGATACTACTATTTTATCAATTTGTCAAGTTTATTTCTTTCTTAGCATATCATATGGATACACAACTTCATCAATATGCACCTTTACAATTTGTCTTGGATGTCTTACAACATCTATTTCATTATCTTCTTCATCTAAGATTTTATCTATTTTCATATTAATTATATTTATATTAGGTCCAAATATTTCTATTTCATCACCTATTTTAAAATAATTTCTTTGTTCAATAGTTGCTAATTTAGTTTTCTTATCATAATCAAGAACAATTCCTAAGAAATCTTGATTAGAAAGTTCTTCTCTACCGTTATAATAATTACATGTATAATCATTTTTCCCATTATAGAACTGTGTCATAGAATCTCTATTAGCGACTCTTTTTAAGACTTCTTCATATTTATCCATATCTGATTCATTTAAATCATCAGCTATTATAGAATCTATTAATTTTCTATAAGTATTAACAACAGTAGCTACATAATATATAGAACGCATTCTTCCTTCTATTTTAAAAGAATCTATTCCTATATCAATCATATCTTTAATATATCTTATCATTGATAAATCTTTAGCACAAAAAGTAAATGGTTTTTCTCCTTCAATTTTGTTTCCTTCATTATCTTTTAAATCAAAATCCCATCTACATATTTGAGCACAACCACCACGATTTGCATCTCTACCTGTAAATATATTAGATAAAATACATCTACCACTAATTGCTGAACACATTGCTCCATGAATAAAGCATTCAACATCTATTCCTACTTCTTCTTTTATTCTAATAATATCTTCTCTTTTTACTTCACGAGCAAGAACAATTCTTTTAATTCCTTGTTTTTTAAAGAATTTGCAAGCTTCAACATTCATTGTTGATTTTTGTGTAGAAACATGTACTTCTAAATTAGTATTAGCTGCAGCTATTGCCATAATAGCTGGATCACTAACTATAATTGCATCTACTTTACATTTTTCTAATTCTTTTAAATAATCACTAACTACTTTTAATTCTTTATCATGAAGGATTATATTAACAGTTACATAAACTTTTTTATTATATTTATGAGCAAATTTAACTCCTTCTTTTATTTCATCCATAGTAAAATTACGGGCATTAGCTCTAAGTCCTAATATAGAACCTCCTATATAAACAGCATCAGCTCCATATAGAATAGCTATTTTAAGTCTCTCTAAATCACCTGCTGGTGCGAGTAATTCTGGTCTATTTTTCATACTTCTTCACCTTATATATCATTTCTTTATATAAAAATCCTTTATCTACATTTTCAAGTAATTTTACTATATCTTTTTCATCTAAAAATTTATAACTCTTAATAAAATATTCAAACTTTTCTTCATTAATATCAAAACTATTAAACACTAAATAAGAAATATTATCTAATTCTTTTAATTCTTTTATAGCATTTAATATATAATCTGAATAAACTTCTGTAATATTATTTTTTTCTATTATTCTATATTTTTTATCCTCTTTTTCAATATAAAATTTATCACTTTTACTATCAAGTTTAAATGTTTTGAAATAATTATCGATAAGTTTTCTTTCACTATTGAAAATAGGAATATATCCAAATGCACAAACTAAAAGCTTTGAATTAGCATTTTCGCTTATTTCTTTTATTTCATTAATTGTTAATTCATTTGATAAGTATGCATATTTAACTCCCATATTATTCCAATAATTAATTGTAGCATAATTAGTTACTGCATGTTCTTCAGAAAAAACTAAATCAGTTTTTAAATTAAGTTCTTCTTTTAAATTAACAAGAGCAACATCATAATAAAGAATAGCTTTTACATTTAATGAATCTATTTTATTTAACATTTCTTTTAAATAATCAAGCTCTTCATTATGAATATTTTTATTTATAGCAATAAACAATTCTTTACCTTCTTTTTCTAAAAAATCATTTAATTCTATAATCTCATCTATATCATAATAAGATGGCATATTAACACTTAATTTTTTTAAACCTAATATAAATCCATCAACATCATTTAATAGATTTTTTATTTGATCTTTATTACTAGGCATTACTAAAATTTTTGACATACTAATCACCTGCAGTATATTATACTAAAAAAATAAAAAAATATCTATAAAAAAACTTATCATTTTGATAAGTTTTCTTCTAATAATTTTTGTAAATCATTTTCTAAACTAGAAATATCATTAGGGCTCATAAATACATAGACTGCATCTTTCTCTTCATATAATTTTTCTGCTTCATCTATATTTATATGTCCACCACTTTTTAAATTTTTAATAATTAAGTCTGATGTAACACCTTCATAATCTTCTTGTTTTTCTCTAGCAGGATGAATATCCATAACAAATGCTTTATCAGTTGTATTTAAAACCTCTGCGATATCGTCTGCGAATTCCTTAGTTCTTGTAAATGTATGTGGTTGAAAAATTGAAACAACTTTCTTATCTGGATATTTTTGCTTAACAGCTTTTAAAGTAGATTTAACTTCATTTGGATGATGTGCATAATCATCTATTATTATACTATCTCCTACAATTGTTTCACTAAATCTTCTTTTTGCACCTTTAAATTCTTTAAATACTCTATTTACATCTTTAGCATCTAATCTTTCATAATAACAAATTGCGATAACAGCTAAAGCATCTAATAACATATGTTTACCATATATTGGTAAATCAAAGAATCCATAATAATTTCCTTCTACTTCAACTTCAAAACTAGTTCCTGTTTCTTTATAATTTACATTGAATGCTCTTATATCATTATCTTCATCTAACCCATAATAGAATATTGGTGGATTTACTTCTAATGTATGTGTATATCTGTCGTCACCACAAGCAATTATAATCTTATTTGTTTTATTAGCAAAATCTTTATATGCATCAATTACATCATCAATATCTTTATAATAATCAACATGATCTAAATCTATATTAGTAATTATTGAATAATATGGTGTATAACTTAAGAAATGTCTTTTATATTCACAAGACTCAAGAATGAAAAATTCATTTCCTTCTTTCGCATAACCTGTACCATCTCCAATTAAATAATTAGCTCCTTTTAATTCATTTAAAACTAATGCCATCATTGAAGTAGTTGTTGTTTTACCATGACAACCAGCTATACATATTGATTTAAATTTTTCTGTCATAATACCCAAAAATTCATTGTACCAATAAATAGGTAAATGTAATTCTTCTGCTTTTACAATTTCAGGATTATCATCTTTAATAGA
Organism: uncultured Bacillota bacterium; assembly: GCA_946626905.1. GTDB lineage: Bacteria > Bacillota_I > Bacilli_A > RF39 > UBA660 > OMSK01. Next base: position 6,385 of record CAMOVA010000027.1, read on the forward strand.
TGCTCCCCTTATAATCATCATACCTTCTTTTATATTATCAGCAGAATAATCAGTAATTTCAATATTTCTTTCTCTTAACCCATCTTCTGTAAAAAAATGTTTAGGTACATCACTACCTTTTACTTCATAACCTAATTCATGCATAATTTGCGCTAAAGAGCTCATACCTGAACCTTTAATTCCAACAAAATGATACATATCATCACCTCTATTATAATGGTATACTTTATTTATTTTTTTGTCAATTAAATTGTCAAGTAAATGCAAAGAAAAATAAGTATTTTTATACTTATTTTTTTATTAATCTTTTATACTCTGCTAAGAAATAATCATCAGTCATTCCTGCTATATAATCCATTACTTTTCTAGCATCACTAGTAGTATTTAAATACTCATTAGACATATTCTTTAAAAATACATTGTATATCTTTGATTCTTTATTATTAACATTAGCTAAATATTGTTCAAATAAATATGCAAATTGTTTTTTATATTCTTCTATTTTCTCTTTAGTATTAGCTTTACTATATATTTTCTTATAATTAAAATCTTTTAAATCAACAATGGCTTTAAAAATATCTTTAGACATAGAAATATATGGCTTATCATAACTATTTTCAATAATATCTAAGACAATTGTATTTATTATCTCACTATTATTACTTCCTAATACATTTATAATATCTACAGGTATATCTGATATATCAATAACACCTAATCTAACAGCATCTTCTATATCTCTTCCTATATAAGCAATAACATCACTTATCCTAACAACACAACCTTCTAATGTCATTGGTCTCATACTCTTATTAGCTCCTGCTTCTTCATAACTATTATAGTATTCTTCTAAGAATTCATCTTTAGTTTTTTTAACAGGCATATATTTACTTTCAACCAATTCACCATTATGACACATAATCGCATCTAATACTTGAACAGTTATATTATTACCTAACCCAAAATTCTCAACAAACATAAGTGTTCTAACACTTTGAATATTATGATTAAAATAACCTTCATTATATTTTAAACTTAAGTCATTTAAAATTGATTCACCTACATGACCAAATGGTACATGTCCTAAATCATGCCCTAAAGAAGCTGCTTCTATTAAATCTTCATTTAAATTTAGAGCTCTACCTATAGTTCTAGCGATCTTACTAACCATTTGAACATGAGTCATTCTCTTACTAATATTATCATTATCATTGTTAGAAAACACTTGTGTTTTATCAATGTATCTAGTATATGATAAAGAATATATAATTCTATCAATATCTCTAAAATATGCTGGTCTTATATCATCACTAGATTCTTTAAATCTAATAGCATCACTACTTTTAGTAGCATATTTACTTAAATTTAATTCATTTTTTAACATATTACTTTTAATATCCATACTACCACCAAAAATATAATACCATAAAATAAATAATAATAAAAGAAAAAGCTAACATAGTTAGCTTTAATCTAAGTAGAAAACATGTATAAATGATCGTAGTATAATTTACCACAATTAATCAATCTCACTCGACAAGTTTGTCCTGATTGAACAGGTAATTTTAAATAATACCAAGTTCCAGAAGCCCCACAAACAGTATTTGGTTCAGTTGTTTTTGTAAAGTTTCCTTGTTGATATCCCTTATAAAGTTTATTCCAATCAGCATCATGTTCAGAATCAGCCTTATCCATTTCATTGTGTGTGCTTGAATTAGCACATCTTATTAAATAGCCCTCTGCATAACTATTTTTCTTAACTGCAATAAATGCTTGGCCTGAACTACCTACTGAACTACTACCAGAAAACGCTCCATTAGTAGGATTCTCTGGGAAATTATATGGTACTGTACTAGAACATCCATTACCTCCACCTTTTACATAAATATATGAAGTTAGTTTTGGCGTTCCACAACTTTCATTATATGAGCCTGAGCTTTGTTCTGACGGGTCGTTTTCATCTTCAGTTGAATCTGTTTTACAATCGGATGTATCATTTTTTACATGCAATTCTTTTGAATATGCTTCGTTTCCTGCTCTATCTGCTGCATAATATTGTGTTTTCCAATCTTGGTTTGTATTCCATGTATGAGTGAACTGTGCTTCTCTTCCATTAATATTATCAGCAGCAACTACTGTATATCCACCATCCTTAAAAAACTTCCATTTATCCTTACCCTTAAATTTTAAAGAATTAGTATCTAACCCACTTAATGAATCGCCCATTGTAACAGTTGCAGTAAAAGTACATGCACTTTTATTATCACCTTTTACTTTGATTTTTGGGGCTGTTCTATCTATATTTATTTCTTTTTCAGCACTCCAACCAGAACAGTTTTCAGCTGGATCACAAGCCCTAAATCTAATTGTTGCTCTTTGTTGTTTTGTAAAATTATTATATCTTCTAAATATTGTTTTGCCATACTTACCTGATATATCTCCACGATAGGATATATCACCTGCACTTGTTAGATTATCTGTACTTGTAGCATATGCAAGTACATTAATTTTATTTCCAACCCAAGATCCTGATGTATAATTACCACCAACTCCACTTGAACTTGGACTTGTTGGAAGATTTTTACCTTCCCATTTTTTAAGTGCTATAGTTGGATTACTTGGTGGAGTTCTATCAATCATAATTTTAACCATTTTTTCACCACTACAGTTTCCAGCTTTATCGCAATATACAAAATATCTTGTTTGATTGTTATCACTATTTTCACTTTCCCTATCTTCATAATAATAATCGCGAGAAGCACCTGTGATTAGCTGAGTAAATTGAGCATTTTTACCCCCAAATCGCCATTTATGACCAGCGTATCCAGAAGTATTTGGCGTTTCGCCAGAAGCAGATAAATATACCTCTACTTTAGAAGTATTAATCCAATAACCACATTTTGGACAATTTATAGTAAAACTTGGTGCTGTTTTATCAATTCTTATCATTGTTTTGTTTGTTTCACTACAGTTTCCAACATTATCACATACTTGGAAATATGAATATTGATTTCTTTCTGCTGTATATGGTGTAGTTTCAAATTCATCTGTATTTGAATTTGTATAAATTATCCATTTACTATTAGAATCAGCTGATGAAGTACTATCTCCACTTGGATTTGATGAATATGAATATTTATAGTGTTTAATTCCTGAACCAGAATTATCTGTTGCTTTTAAAGTTACAATAATTTTTCCAACTTCTTTATTTACCCATTCTCCACCACTTGGATTAATAATCTTATTCCATGTTGGAGCAGTTCTATCTATTCTTTTAATTGGACATTCATTTGTAGTGTCTTCATCATTAACTTTTACATTAGTTATTAATGGTTTACCATTAAATACTTCATCATAGAATGTAAACTTATAACATACTTTATCACTAGCACATGTTTCTCCTGTATAAGTTTCTATCTTATATTTATTAGTTGAACTTGATTCATCTTTACATTCTTGTCCAGAACATGTTCTTGTACCTATTGTTTTAAATGTATCATCCTCACCTATTTTATATTGGTAAGTATATTCTACACCTGATACTCCTGGTTTTGGATATGATACTATTATTTCTCTTTGTCTTACCCAACTATCTGATGTATAATAATCTGGTTGTTCTGCGATTGCTAACATTGAATTTGTTTTATCTTCTACGCTTTGTCCATTATTTGCAATACATTTTACAGTGAATTCATACCATTTATTATGTTCTAAGTTAGTAAATTTATAGAAATATTGATTACCTGAATATCTATTTGAAGTATACCACTGACCATTTCCACGTTTAAACATAACTTCTTTAATACCACTTTCATGTGTACATCTTGCATATACACCTATAGAATTTCCTGTTACATTTTCATCAGTAACAATATTTAATTCTGGATCAGATAAGTCTGGGTCATCTATATCTTCTAAATCTAATTTGTCACACTTTGATAAATCTTCAGTTATTTTTAATTCATCTTTATGATTTTTATAACCACAGAATGTTTGAGTATCATCAACGGCTTGAAGCCAAATATCACCGTCTGGTATTGTTGTATCTTCTCCGTTTACTCCTTTTATTTCTATTTTTCCACGCCATGGTAATTTACCTTTTGTTTCTAAATCACCTGGTTTTATTTTATGATCTTTTATTGTAAAGACAGTTGTGTTAAATTCATCTCCCGCATTACTTGAATAATATGTTTTAGCACTTGAAATTAAACTTTGAAGACTTGCTTCAAATGCTTTCTTTCTAGATGCTTTTATCATGTTTTTAACAATTGGCACTGTTATAAGTGTTATTATAGCTATTATAACTATAATTGCTAATAATTCTACTAATGTAAATCCTTTTCTATTTCGCATTTTTACCCTACTTTCTACTATAGAAAATTATATCAAAAAAAACATACCATTTCAAGTATGTTTTTTAGTTAAGTCATTAAATTAATTATTGATATCGTTAATCAGCAGTTTATTATTAATTTGACTTTGTAATGTTTCTAATTCTTGAATGTTTTTATTATCTTTTAATATCTTTATTTGTTTTTTAGCTATACTATTTAACTTAATTAATCTTTCTTTTTGCTTTATATTGTTATCAATCATATTTGCATTTAATACTTCTAAATTATTTAGTATTACTAAATGTAATAGATCTGTATAATCTCTTATATTTCCTTTTAAGTTTGGATTCGCTTTTCTCCACTCTTTAGCAGTCATACCAAATAAAGCAACATTTAACACATCTGCTTCTTCAGAATACACACTATTTTTTTGTTTTTCAGTTAATCTTGGAACTATAACATTTTTAATAGCATCTGTATGTATTATATAATTTAATTTAGATAATAATCTGCTTGCTTGCCAATCAGCTTTTTCTTTAAAAGCTTCATTAGTTTTTAATCTTTCAAATTCTGTAATTAAATATAATTTAAATTCTGGACTTAACCAACTAGCAAATTCAAATGCAATATCAGGA
>CAMOVA010000028.1 GCA_946626905.1 uncultured Bacillota bacterium
CTGGAACATGAACTAAACAAGGTAATATAAAAGGTGGAACAGGTAATACAGGTGCAACTGGTGCTACAGGTCCTAAGGGAGATACAGGTCCTACAGGACCTATGGGTGCAACTGGACCTACTGGTAATACTGGTCCTACCGGTCCTACTGGTCCTGCCGGTCCTACTGGTCCTACCGGTCCTACTGGTCCTGCCGGTCCTACCGGTCCTACTGGTCCTGCCGGTCCTACTGGTCCTGCCGGTCCTGTAAATATAGGTATTATATCAGGAGCATTTAGGTCTGGTGAGAGTGGTTCTACAAAAACGTTAACAGCAGCTGAATTAACAGAAGCTAAAAAATGATCATGTATATTAATAGATACATCAACTGGAAATGTTTTCCATAAAGTAAATGAAACAACTACTAATATTGTATTTAGTTTGGCTCCTCAATTTGGAAGCATAACTGGCACATCACAACAATCAGAACATTTAACTGTTGATAGATATATTAGTGTAGTTAAATCTAGTAGAGTTGCAACTGTAATTATTAATAATTTCCAAACAATTTATTCTACTGATTCTAGATTATCTGATGCCAGAACTCCTAAGTCTCATGCACATGGTAATATTACTAATGATGGTACTATTACTTCAACAGCAGTAACATCTGCCACTGGTGTATTAGTATATGATTCAAGCAATAAAATTCAAAGGGCTACTGCGGCTCAGACTAGGTCAATTATTGGTGCAGGAACATCTAATCTAACTATTGGTACAACATCAACTACTGCAGCATCAGGTAATCATACTCATAATCAATATGCTGAAGTAGTATCATTTAGCGGTGGAGACCTTATTCTTAAAATAAATAATTAGTTGAAAGGAGTGTAGCTTATGAGCCAAGAGCTTAAAGTATCTAAAAGCAAATGATCTGATTTAACAAATTTAATTATTAGAAATTCAAATAATTCAGATACTCAAGTAAATAATTTAATTTGTGAAGATGTTAATGGTAATCAAATTGGAATATGAAGTAGATATAAAACGATTTCAACTTGAAAAAGTTATGCCATTCCTGCTATAGCTTTTTCAACTAAAACACATGCACCTTGAGGTGATGATTTAAGTGAAGAGGATATTTGTTTTAGAGGTTCATCTAGTAAAATAGATATTCCTTATAAAAATTATTATCGTCTTGATTCAACAGGAACTAGAATGAATAATCATTATCATACTTACATATTTCCTATTTGATATATTCCTGATGATACAAAATATAGAATTTTAACCTCTCTACAAAATGGTGGAGGTAATGTAAATAACTATATTAAATGACCTAATTATAAAGATGTAAATGGAGTACGTTGTTATGCTTATACAAAGATATGATCTGGTGTTAAGGCTGGAAACGCAGGAGGACGACGAAATAATCAACAATTTCCTTCTAGAGGTCCTTTAACATATAATAAAGAAACACATAATAATGTAGGACCATATACTAAATCTTATAGATATTGTGGCGCAAATATTGATCCTATTGTTAGTGGGCAAAATATTGATAAAGTTAACTTTAGGACAGAAATGGATAAGTATAATGCTAATTATGGAAGTCCAGTAACATTAACTATTAGTTCGTCTTATTGAAGTAATGTAAAATTAAAAATAGATTATTTAAATAGATATGGTGCTCAAGTAACAGAAACAATTACTGCTAATAAAACTTTAACTATTATGGTTGGTTCTATTGTTTATCTTACTCCATGTTTAGTTAATAATACTACTAATTTACGTTCAGGTTATGCTAGAGCAGTAGTAGCAAATAATAGTATATCTTCTCCTACATCTTTTTCTGATAATCCAACAATACGTTGTGGTTTATTAGAAGATAAGGTAAATTTAGAAAATAACTATCCTAATAGTTTTAGAATAGTTAAAAATTGCAATTTAACATTATCTAGAACTAATACAACCGGAACTAAAAACACAGGTTCATTTTATACATTAAATGGTAGATGGTCTAGCACACCTTATACATTTGCTGAAACAACTTATTATACATCATTAGATTATACTAAATCAACCGATTCAAGTTTTTTTCCAAGTACTGATTATAATCGTTGTTCTGCTGGTACTTATAATTTCTGACCATCAACTGGAAATACTATATCAAGTAAATATAATGCTGCTCCTTCATCAGCAAAACAATATACTTTAGATTACCATCCTAATGGTGGAATTTGTGAAGTAGAATTCACATACAATGCTAATGGATTTATTCGTCAAATGAATATGTATCAAAGCACGGGTGGCGCAAGAACTATTAATTATAATTTCTTTTTTAATTAAAAAATTATCCTCCTTCTTGGAGGATTTTTTATTGTATAATTATTGATACGAGGTGTAGTAAAATGAAAGGAAAAGAAATATTTTTAAGATTAACTTTTGATAATAATGATTATGGAAAACAATTAAGTACTAATAAAATTATATCAGATAAATTAGAACTTTGATATGGAATAGCTGATAAGAATGGTTATTATTATGAATATCCTATATTTGATGATATAAATGATTATGAAGTATATATTAATAATAAAAAATATTTATTAAAAGATTACTTAAAAGAAAATAATTATTTAAATAATTATTTTGCTATTATATCAACTACAAAAAATAAAATATTAGGTATAGAACAATTTTTTGTTAATAGATGTAATTCTTTTTATTCTATTCCTTTAAATATAAATTTTTATAATCTAATTAAAGATTTAGATTTAAATCAAATTAATTTAAAAACTTCTTTATTTAACAATAGTTTAATTAATTATGAAACAAATGATAATAAATGTAAAACAGGATATGAATTACTTATGTTTATGGAATCTAATAATAAAGATATTATGGATTTATTAAATAAAGAACGAATTAAATTTTTGACCAGAATGTCTTATGAAATATTAGAATATAAACGTTGAGGAGAATATAATTTATGTCTTCCTAAACTCATAACTATTAAATTTTCAGAAGAATTAAAAAAAGCTATGGAAATATTTTTAGTTAATGAACACCTCAATTTAAATGAGAAATTTAAAGTTAATGATAAATTAGAAATAGATTATAATACAACTAAATGAGTTATGTCAAAAATTCATGAGCAACAACGTAAGTATGAAAGTTATTATTATTGATATATTAACTATATTACCAAGATATTTTTAAATTTAAAATCTTTATCAGAATTAGATAATAAACCTAACTTTTTAGTATATGGTTATTATGATAAGGAGGTTGGCAATGCAGTATTTGAATAATAATAAAATACAACGTATTTTAAGTTTTCCTGATGAATGGTATATAAGTTTAAATACTTTATATAAAAGTGAGTTAAAGCGAAGATTTGATATCGATAAGCGAATAAAAATTATATTAGTAAATGAAAATAACTCTAAAATTAAATTTATAGAACAACAATTATTAAATAATAAAGTTTCTTATGATAAAACTTCAATAACTGATTTAATTGATAAATTAAATAGTACTCAATCTAAATATGTTTTACTATTATTTGAAGGAGATTTTATCATAACTGATAATCTAAATGAAACTTTTTTAAATCAATTTGAGTCAATATTTAGTAGAGATTGTGCTAACTTAAAATTATTATTTGCAGGACAAAGTATTAATATTCCTGACATAAATCTTGAAAATGCAAATATGTTAAAGAATCCTGGAATAAATAAATATTTAAATAGTAATTTAATATTTGGTAATAGAATTGATTTAATAAAATATTTTAATTTATTTAAAGAGATTGTTAATAGAAAAATTGATGATTTCTCTGATGAACCAATTCCATATAATTTATATTTACAACTATTACATAGATTTATTTTCTTAGGTGAATTTGTTCAAACAAATTTAGATAAAGAATTAAATTATAAAAATATTGATTATGATAATAAATTCTTTACAACTATATTAGAAGCTGAACAAGATGTTATTGAGAAAGATGGAATTAGATATGTTAAATATAATTATATGTGTAATGAAAGATTAATTTAAGGTGGTGTTAAATATGAATTATCCTTTAATAACTAATTTTAATTTTAATGAACCTTTAAATTATGAAGGACCTAAACCTGAAGGATATGATAGATATTATGGTTGTAAATTAGAAAATAATCAAATAATTTTTGAAGCTAATTATTTAGCTTGTCCTTGTATATATTATATTAAAAAAGATAATCTATTTGCTTTTAGTTTTGATCCTGATAGTGTTGTTAATTTCGCTAAAGAAAATAATATTGAATTAAAAGATGATTATTCTAATATGTATTTAATAAATGATAATGTTAGAAGTCATATTAAATCATCTATTAAGAAAAGATATAAATATAATTTAAGTTATATAGAAGGTTGAAAGAAAGTTATTTTAAATAATAATGGGGAGTTTGAAGTTACCAAAAATGACTTTATTCCATTTACTAAAGATATAAAAAATAATTTTAGTGAATTTAAGCAATTTTTAGATAAGTATAAATGCTATATAGATAAACTAATTGATAAAGATTTATTTATACCTACCTTAACAGGAGGATTAGATACTAGATACTTTACAGGATTATATAGAGATAGAGCTAATGAATTACCAGGTTTCTTCTGTACTTCAGTTAAACAAGATGGTAAAAATAATTATAATCAAGGTCAATTAGAAATTAGATTAGCTGAACAAGTAGCCAAGAAAATAGGATTAAAGAATGAACGTTTTGAAGATTTAGGCAAGTATAATACTATTACTGGTATGTTTAATGAGAATGCTAATGAATATGAAAATCCAAATGATATTGAATATGTATATAAAATATTACAACATGGATATGATAATACACATCAATATATAAATAAATTAACTCCATTTTTAGATGATGATTATCTACAATTTAAACAAGATGGTGAAATGGTTAGGTGTTTATTGTCTATATATTTAGCAGATGACCTATTATTAATTCCTTTTATAAGTGGTACTGCTTTATTCAATAGTTTCCCAGATGGTTGTTTAATTTATCCTTGACTTAAAAAACCTTTATTAGATGCTATAGATGTTTTAGGAGGTAATTATGACTAATAAAAAAATAATAGTAATTGGATATGGTGTTGTAGGAAAGTTAGAATATGATATCTTATATAATAAATATTTTCCTGATATTTTAGATATGGAATTTGCACAAATTAATGGTGAATTTATATGTCAAAAACTAGATATCTCAATTGAGCAAATAAAAGATATAAAATATGATTTAGCAATTGTAGCTGTTCCAACACCTTATGATGAAAAAGTTGGTGTATTAGATTGTCATTTAGTATATGATGCAGTTAACGAAGTTAATGCAGATATTTATTTAATTAAGTCAACAACTAATATAGGCTATTGCGATTACTTACAATTACAAACAGGAAAACATATAATTCATAGTCCAGAACACGCTGGCGCAACGCAACATTGTAATAATTATAATTATCCATTTACAATTCTTGGTGGAGATGTTGAGGACTGTCAAAAAGTTCAGGAAATATATCAAGAAATATTTGATGCAAGACATATATTTAGATATGTAACTAGAAAGGAAGCAGAAGCTGCAAAATTAACCGAAAATGCTTATTTAGCTAATACGGTTAGTTTCTGAACAAGTATTTGAGAAGGTTGTCAAAAATTAGGTATTTGTTTTGAGAATGTTAGAGAGGCAACTTTATTAGATGAAAGAATACCTAGACCACATTCAGCAGTTTATCCAAGTCATCCATATTGAGATAGTCATTGTTTTAATAAAGATGAACGTGCTTATGCAAATCAAACAGATAATGAATATCTAAAAAATACATATAAATATAATGAAATGATGAAAGAAAAATATAAGAAGGATTAATTATGTATCTATATAAAAATAAAGATATAAAATCTATTAAACTTACTAAAGATTTTTTTCAAATAAATTGATATATGACTGGTTGATGTAATTATTCATGTCCATATTGTATTACAAATCATTTAAAGAATGCTTGAATTAAGGAAGAAGATATATTAGTTAAAGCTCAACAAATTAACAAATTAATCAATACTTTTTATACTAATAGAAAAATTGCTTTAAAATTAATCGGTGGCGAAGTAACTTATTATAATTTAATTAAAGTTTTAGATAATATCGAACATTTAGATAAAGTAGTTTTAATAACAAATTTTTCACGTGAGTTAGAATATTTTTATGAATTAGAAGATTATTGTTTTAACAGAAGAATTCAATTAGTATTAATATGCAGTTTACATAAAGAAAATAAAAATTTCAAAGAAAAACTTATTACCTTAACTAATTGATGTAGAAATAAACCACATGACAAGATAAGTTATAAAGATCCTCAGTTAACTTTAGTTGTTGATTCAGATTTTAATAAAGAGATATTAAAAGATTATTTGGATAACAATATTTGAAGAATTAGATTAACTAGATTAAGATTACATAACCAATCAAATAAACCTTTATCAAAAGATATTTTAGATTATATAGCAGAATATAATAAAATTTATCAGCAACATTCAAATCCAGATCAGAAGGTTAAACGAAATACCTATGAATTGGAATTTAAAAATGGACAAAAAGAAGGATTTACTTGTGCTTCAAATATAACTAACCATTTAGATGAAAATGGTTTTATTCCAGATGATTATTATTGTTCAGCAGGAATTGACTCTATCGCAATATTACCAAACGGAAATATAATTAAAGCTAGATGTGCTTATTTAGAAAATAATATTATTTGTAATATAAATGACCTATCTAGGTATCAAATATTTAAAGAACCAGTTGTTTGTCATTTAAATCAAAATAGTAATATAAAGGATAAGCGTTGTGACTTATGTGCTGGAACAAATTTATATAGAAGAGATGATTAGCAATGAATAAAAAATATCGAATTCAATTAGATATATCCACTTGATGTAATTTAAATTGTCCTGCTTGTGGAATGAGACATTTAAATTATGGCAAGATTGGTGCAGGCTTCTTAAGTTTTGAAAATTTTAAAAAATTTATAGATGCTAATAAAGATTTGATTTCAAGCATTGAAATATCTAATAGTGGTGAACCTTTATTAAATCCAGAAGCACCACAAATCATAAAATATGCTTACGAGAATAATATAGATATCACTATCAAGAATGGAACAAATTTTAATAAAGTATCTGATGATTTAATTAAAACATTAGTTGATTATCAAGTTAAAGTTATTTATATAGCTATTGATGGTGCTAGCCAAGAAGTTTATTCAAAATATAGACGTGGTGGAAATTTTAATACTGTTATAAATAATGTTAAAAAGTTACTTGCTTACAAGAAAGAAAAGAATGCTATTTATCCTGAAATTATATGACAATATATTGTAATGCAAACAGATGATAATCCAGAAGAAATTCAAAAAGCTTTAAATCTAGCTAATGAGCTAGGAATTAAAATTGAGTTTAAACTTACTTGAGAATTAGATTATGTTCCTTCAAATCCTGATAAAATAAAAGAACTTACAGGATTACAGTGATTAAATAGAAAGCAAGTACCAAAAGAACATAATCATAGTAAATTTCACAAATGTAAATCAACTTATTTTGATGAAAAAATAGTTATTAATTGAAATGGATTATGATTAATCTGTTGTGGAAATAAAATTCCTACTAATATTAATGTTTTTGATATTGGTTTAGAAGGATTATTTAAACATGAATATTATTTAAAGACTAAAGAAATATTAATGAATGAAGCTACTGATTCAAATCATCCGTGTTGTAAATGCAGAGGAATAGATAACTTTGTTCAATTAGCTAATTTTTTAAATAGGTGTAGAAAAAATTATAAATCTGATTCCTGAAGTAAAAAGGAATAATTTATAATTTATTTAATTATCAAGTTAGAATAATAATATGATAGTTTTCCTTAGAAAGGATTGTTAATGAAAATGCAGAGTATACTTAGTTATAAATCTAAAATAAATTATTTTACAATAGGTTGACATCCTACTTTTTGATGCAATTATAAATGTAGCTATTGTAATAGCAATAAAAAAGAGTTCACTTCTGAAAATACCTTAGTTAGAATTGCAGAACAAATAAATTTATTTATTAAAGAAAAAGTTAATACTTCCTATAAGATCTTCTTAAAACTTTTAGGAGGAGAAATTTGTTTTTATAATTGAATAAAAATTTTAGAAAAAATTGATAAAATAGATTATTTAAGTTTCACTACTAATTTTTCGAATGATAATGATTATTTTAAAGAGTTAATTATTTACTTAAATAAAAGAAAAATTAGTTATACTATAATGTGTAGTAAGCATGAAGAAAATCTGAATTTTGATATAAAAATAATTGAATTAATAAATTGATGTAAACAAAAAAATTATAAGCCTCCTGTTTTAAGGTTAATGGTAGATAATAATTTTAATCTAAATGAATATTATTCTTTTTTAGAGAAAGGTATTAATCCTAATTTAACTTTAATTAGAGATAAGAATAATAAAGTAATTGAGCTACCTGATAATATTAAAACTTTTATGAAAAAATATAATTCAAATAAAAAAGGAGGTCGTTATTCAGTTTTATTAAATGATAATACAACACTGGATGTTATCAATGGAATTGATTTAATCAATAAACTTGAACATTCTATTGATACTAATAATTATAAGTGTTCTTGTACGCAAAACGTCATTTTTATAAAACCTAATGGAGATATTGTTGGTAGTGAGTGTTTATATTTAAGAAATAAAGTAATTGGAAATATATTTGATCTAAATTCAATTAATTTATCTAACACTCCAATACTATGTAAGGTAAATGATATCAGTCAAGAAACATATTACTGTACATTATGTTGAAATAATAATTTATATAAGGAGTAACTATGGAAATATTTGAAAATAATTTTTTTATTTTAGATAAAAATAATTGACAGAATTTTAAAGAACCATTCTTTTATGGATATAAAAAAGATGATAATTTAGATTTTTCTGTAAAAATTACTAGAGAAAATAATAACATTATATTTAATACCTCTTATTTACCTCCTTGTATAATATATTATAGAACTAAAAATTACTGAGCAATAAGTAATAGTTTATATTATTTGGAAGAATACCTAAGAGCAAAAAATTATGAACTTACAGAAAATTCTGATTTTAAAAGATTATCAAATGATTTTACTAAATCTCCTTCAAGAATAGCGTATGCATTTATACCAGAGGAAACTACAAAATTTAATGAAATTAAATTATTAAAGTTATTAGACTATATAGTAATAGATAATGGAGAATTTGAGATAAAAACAAAAACTAATATTTTTGTTAATACTAATTTTAACCTAGATGATTTTTATATATCATATATTAATTTTGTACAAAATAATAGGAATAATTTATTATTTAAGGTTAGCGGAGGTTTAGATTCTGTTTTATTATATTTTTTATTTGGAAAGAAATTTAATAGTAGAATTATTAATTATGAAAGCATTAATAATTTACCTAAAGATGAAAAAATAATAACTAGTGATAGATCTTGTTTTTTACGTTTAGTAAAAGATTTTCAACTTAATAATTATTGTCTTATAAATAATATTAGTGATAAATATAGTGACTATGATAATTATGATTTAAATAAAGCTTTCTTCTATGGTATAGCTAAGACCTGAAGAGCTTGTAATATAAAATATTATTTTTCTGATATAATTATTACTGGATCTGCTTCTGAATATTTTTCTGATTCCAGATATAATCAACTTCCTATTTTAACATATCTAAAAATTATTCGCAAAACAATTATTCAACAATTTATAGCTGAATGATATCTACATAAAAGTAAAAATTTCCCTATATTTCTTGATTATCGTTTATTAACCTTTATCAGATATAAAGATATGTATGCTGAACTATTGAAATATTGCCCTGAGTTATCAGGTAAAATTTTTTATAAAACTAATCTTAAAAAATTTATAACTCTTGATTCCACTAATATAAATATACTAACTAATAATGATTAAGTTAAATGGAGAGGAATAGTTAAATGAAAAATTATAAAATAACATTTTTATTACCTACCTGTGAACCAGATGAGATGTTTAAATGATTATTGCCATCACTAAAAAATATTCAATTGGCAAAAGATTATATCAATTTTGCAATATGTTTTCAACCTCCTTATACTGAAAACGAAATAACTCAAGTACTAGAAGAGTTAGCTAATTTAGGATTTGAGTATAAATATTTTTATAAAGACTATGAAGTTGTAAGACCTTATACTCCATTATTAAGAATGAGAAATGATTGTGCAATGCTATATCCTGATAGTTTAGTTTATGGTTTATTAGATGATGATATGAGTTTTGAATCCAATATATGTGCAGGAGATTTAATTGCAGTTTTAAATCAATTTGTTATAAACAATAAGTTAGGAATAATAGCCGCTAAAGCTATAGATAAATGTTTTTATATTGGCAATTGTTTTGCAACAGATTGTGGTATCTTTTATAGAGGTGGCGTAAGTTATGGTTTTAAAGGATTAATGCCTGAAAATTTATATTCTTTTAAAAATATAAATAAATTTATACCTAATTATAAAGGAGAAAATTTATTAAACTTATTTGGTGGATATCAAGATAAGTTCTGTGCTAATGTTAGATTATTTAATGATTGCGATGTATTAATTTTAAATAATTCTTTTGTTAAACATGTTGAAAATAGAAAAATTAGAGGCGCTCAAGGTCATGGTTGAATTAAAGCACAAGACTTAGAAGGAAGTATTGCTCAATTCATAATAAAATATTATAATAAACATTTTTTAGAATCCAATTCTATGTCATTATATGATGACAGAATAATGAATATATTAGAAAAAAATAAAGATAGCTTGTATGATGAATTAGTAATACATCCTTATCCAGTTTATAATAAATTTTATTATAGTAAAGTACTATCCAAATGTTATAATACCACCGGTAATTGTAATCATTATGGTCATGTTGATTGAATGATAGATTATCTTAGCAACTATCCAAATATAGGTGAAGAATATTTTAAGGAACAGTTATCTATTTTAAAAAGTAATTTAAACTAAATTAAATATATAAATATTTTTATAGGAGGCCTGAAAATATGGATACCTTA
>CAMOVA010000029.1 GCA_946626905.1 uncultured Bacillota bacterium
GTTCCACCAGTGCAACCTGTGAACAATGTTCCACCAGTACAACCAATGAATAATATGTCAATTGATAATGTTGCTGGAGTACAAAGTGATGTTTTCGGGAATCAAGTTAATGAACAATTAGCTGCTCAAAGTGGAATTCAAGTAAATCCATTACTTAGAAAAGCGGATGTTCAAGAACAACCAAAATATGGTGCAGCTACTAATACAGAAAATACTTTAGATGATAAAGCAAAAGGTAATTTATTATTTATTGCTATTGTTGGTATTATATTAATTGGTTTTGTATTTGCATTACCTTATATATCAAATATTTTAGGTTCGTAAGAACCTTTTTTTATACTTTTAAAAAAGAAGAAAATGTATTATAATATTAATGGAGATGGATATGCAAGATTTAATTCAAAACATAATTGATAATTTAAAAGATTTAGTATTAACAAATAACTATTTTGTTAGTTTATTAGTTGGAATGCTTATTATTATTTTAGAATCCATAATTCCTATATTACCACTTGCGTTATTTATCGCACTTAATATGATTGTATTTGGTAATACAGTAGGTTTTATAATATCATGGATTGCTACTATAATGGGTTGTTCATTAAGCTTTTTTATTTTTAGAAAAGGTATAAGTAAATTTTTATATAAAAAAATAGATGATAAGCCAAGAACAAAGAAATTAATGAATATAGTAAGTAATATAAGCTTTTCTAAATTAGTAATTATTATGGCAATACCTTTTACTCCTGCATTTTCTATAAATATAGGAGCTGGGTTATCAAAAATGAAATACAAGAAATTCTTATATGCTGCTATAATCGCTAAAATATCAGTAGTATATTTCTGGGGATTTATAGGAACTACTTTAGTTGAAAGTATTACTGATGTAACTGTAATAGCTAAGTTAATTGTAATTCTTTCAGTAGCGTTATTATTATCTAAAATAGTTATTAATAAATTTGATGTTGATTAGGAGGATTTATGGAATATATTTTATTAGGACTACTTATAGTTATTATTGTATTATTAATTTTCTTATTATTTAAAGGAATAAATGAGTCACATATTATAGAGAAAATTGGTAATATTGAAACAAATGTAGTAAAAGAATTAGGAGAATTTAAAAATGGTTTAGAGAAAAATATTAATGAAGATTTTTCTAAACAAAATGATAAATTAGAAAATCGTTTACGTCTTATTAATGATGCGGTTAATGAAAGACTAGATAAAAACTTTGAAAAGACTAATAAAACATTTACTAATGTTCTTGAGAGATTATCTAAAATAGATGAAGCACAAAAGAAAATTGATAATTTATCAAAGGATATTGTTTCGTTACAAGGTGTTTTAACTGATAAAAAGAGTAGAGGTATTTATGGTGAAGTTAACTTAAGACATATTATGGAAAATGTATTTGGAGTTAATGATAAACTATATAAACTACAATATACATTACCATCAGGCGTAATTGTTGACTGTGCATTATTCGCACCAGAACCTCTTGGGCTAGTAGGAATAGATTCAAAATTCCCACTAGAAAATTATCGTAATATGGTTGATAAAAACATTAGTGAAGCAGAAAGAAATAATTATGAAAAACTATTTAAAGCAGATATGAAAAAGCATATTGACGCTATTAGTAGTAAATATATTATTCCTAATGTTACTTCAAATCAAGCAATATTATTTTTACCAGCTGAAGCTATATTTGCTTTTGTTAATGCATATCATTCTGATATAATTGAATATGCTTATAAGAAAAGAGTATGGATTACTTCACCAACTACTTTGATTTCAACTTTGACAACTATTCAAGTTATTATTAAGAATATTGAAAGAGATAAATATACAAAAGTAATACATAAAGAATTACAATTGTTATCAGAAGAATTCGCAAGATATAAAGAAAGATGGGATAAATTATCTAGAAGTATTGAAACTGTTGGAAAAGATGTTAAAGAAATTCATACAACTACGAATAAAATTACAAAAAGGTTCAATTCTATTAATGATGTAGAAATGGAGAATTTATCTTATGAAGAAAATAAATAATTTTATAATTGTAGTCTTAATAGTATTTAGCTATATGATTGCTTTATATAATCTAAAGAGAAAATTAATGGTTAGATTTTTAATAGCTATTACTATATTACCAGTTTTATTTGTGCCTAAGATTTTTAGAAAACTAAAAATTAAAATAGATGATAATTTAGAATTTCTCTATTTGGTATTTATAGTATTCGCATACTTTTTAGGTACAGTTCTTAATTTTTATGAGAGTTTTGTTCATTATGACACATTAATGCATTTCTTATCAGGTGTGTTTGAAGCATTTCTTGCTATTATGTTATTCAAAAAAAGTGATTCTAAAATTTATAATATATTATTTATTTTAGGATTTGTCGCGCTTATATCTTCAGCATGGGAGATATTTGAATTTACAGCTAGTAAAGCTTTAAATGTAGATCCTCAACGAGTAGAATTAACTGGTGTTGATGACACTATGAAAGACTTAATTGTTGCTTTTATAGGTGGAATATTAGTGTTATTTATTGATAAAAGAAAAGCTATAAAAAAATAATATAGCTTTTTTTATTTTTCTTTAAAAATGTATAGACTTTTTTTGTGGATGTGCTATAATAAAAAACAATTTTAAGGAGGCAAAGTTATGACAAGAATAGAACTACCAGTAATAATATTAAAAGGAATAATACTTTTGCCTAATAATGATATAAGACTAGAATTTGATAATGATATAAGTAGAGATATAATTGATGCATCAGAGATGTTTCATGAGTGTAAGGTTTTTATTGTTAGTAATGAAAACTCGTTAGAAGAAACAATTGATATTAATAGATTAGCTAAGTATGGAGTTGTGGCTCGTATAAGTCATAGAATAGAATTACCAAACGGGAAAACAAGATTAATAATAAGTGGTATTAAAAGAGCTAAGGTTGTTGAGTATTTAGATATTAATAAAGGCAATAACATATTAGAAGCTATAGTAACTCCAGTAGAAGATATAAAACTAGATAGTAAAGAAGAAGATATTTTAATTAAAAAATTAAATAGAGAATTAGATTTTTATACTAAAGCTATACCATATGTTTCAAATGGGATTATAGAACAAGCAAAAAATAGTAAAAATTTAGAAGAGGTTACAGATATAGTAGTTCCATTTTTAGATATAGAAAAAACAAGATTAATGAGTTATCTAAAAGAAGAAAATTCTGTTGAAAGATTAACTATGATTTTAGAAGATATTTATAATGAAACAGAAGTATATCAAATAGAAAAACAAATAGATAATAAAGTTAAGAAGAATTTAGATGATAATCAAAGACAATATATTTTAAAAGAAAAATTAAAAGAAATAAAAAAAGAACTAGGAGATTCTAGTATAAAAGAAAATGAAATAGAAAAATTAAAAAATAAAGCATCTAAATTAAAATTAAATAGTAAATTACAAGAAAGATTTGAAGAAGAAATATCTAGATTAGAAGCGATGACGGATTCATCACCAGAAGTTAATGTTGTTAGAAACTATGTTGAATGGTTGCTTAATATACCATGGAATAAATATACTACTGATAATGATGATCTAGATAGTATTATGAAAAAATTAAATGAAACACATAGTGGTTTAGAAGAATTAAAAGAAAGATTTATTGAATATGTAGCGGTTAGAAAACAAACTAATAATATTAAAAGCCCAATAATCTGTTTAGTAGGTCCACCAGGTGTTGGTAAAACTTCATTTGTTAAAGCACTAGCAAATGCTTTAAATAGAAACTTTGTTAAAGTATCAGTTGGTGGTATTAATGATGAAGCAGAAATAGTAGGACATAGAAGAACATATTTAGGAGCTAATCCTGGTAGAATAATTCAATCACTTAAAAAAGCAAAGTCTATGAATCCAGTATTCTTAATAGATGAGATAGATAAAATGACAAAAGATCAAAAAGGAGATCCAGCTAGTGCTTTACTAGATATTTTGGATCCAGAACAAAATAAATTCTTTAGTGATAACTATATTGAAGAAGAAGTTGATTTATCAGATATAATGTTTATTACAACTGCGAATGATGCTTTAAATATTCCAGAGCCTTTAAGAGATAGAATGGAAATAATTGAATTATCAGGTTATACAGAATTTGAAAAATTAGAAATTGCTAAAAAATATATTATTCCAAAAACTTGTAAAGAACATGGTATTGATTATAATAATATAAAGTTTGATGATTATGCTATTTTGTTTATTATAAGAGAATATACTAAAGAATCAGGTGTCAGAGAATTAGATAGAATTATCTCTAAGATAATAAGAAAGATAGTTACAAGTTTATATAAAAATAAGATTAAGATTAATAAATTAAATATTGATAAGGATTTAGTGTTAAAATATTTAGGACAACCTATATATACTGATAATTTCATTAAGCATAATGAAATAGGTGTTGTTAATGGGTTAGCTTATACACCATATGGTGGAGATACTTTAAAAATTGAAGTTAATTATTATAAAGGAACAGGCAAATTAAATCTTACAGGATGTTTAGGTGAAGTAATGATGGAAAGTGCTAAAATAGCGCTAGCTTATGTAAAAGCAAATTATAAACATTTTGGTATAGATTATAAATTATTTAAAGATTATGATTTACATATTCATGTTCCAGAAGGAGCTGTAAAAAAGGATGGCCCTTCTGCTGGTATAGCTATTACAACAGCTTTAGTAAGCGCATTAACTAATTCACGTGTTGATTCAACACTTGCTATGACAGGAGAAATAACTTTAAGGGGTAATGTTTTAAAAATAGGTGGATTAAAAGAAAAAAGCATAGGCGCATTAAGATGTGGAATAAATAAAATTATTATTCCAAAAACTAATGTTAGTGATTTAGAAAAATTACCATCTGAGGTTTTAACAAAAATTACATTTATTCCTGTATCTAATTATATGGAAGCTTATAAAATAATGAGGAGAGGTTTTAATGGATAAGAAAAAATCAAACAATTATTTTTATCAACTATATACTGATTTTATTCTATTTAATAAAGAAGCAGATGTAAGTTGTGATATGGGATTCTTTAAAGAAAAAGATTATCTTAAATATTTAACTTGCTTAATAGAAATATATTTACCTATAGTAGCTTATCCAGAAGCACAATTAGATAAGCTTATAGTATTTTTAAATGATATAAAAGATGAATCTAATAAAGATGAAATAAATAGACTAATAAAAAAAGTAGAAGAAGAAAAAGAAAATAATGGTGAACACAGAATTGATAAAATCAAAATAGAAGCTGAAAAGAAAACTTTAAATATTAAAAATATACTTGATAAAGAAATTATATTCGATTCATCATTAATAGGTTTTGATTATTATGCGTTTATATCTTTATTTAAAGATGAAACTGAAATATTAAATAATCCTAGATATTTATATTCTTTTAAAAAGTTTTTAATTGATTATCCTGAATTATTTAATTCTAGAAAAATCAAAAAAAGAGCACTTAATATTTTGGAAAGTCAAAATTTAGATGATCAATATAAAGAATTTATACACCAAATAAAATACTATGTTGAAAATTCTGATAAATTATGTTTATCAAGATTTGATTTTTCAAAAACTAAATCTGTTTATTATATGACAGTAGCGTTTAATATGTTGTTTGATAAAAGTAATATTAGTAAGTACGATCATTTAATTGATAAAGAATTATATGAATGTGTAAATTATATTATAAGTAATGCATTATATGACTCAAAAAGTGAAGTAGATAATACTTATGATATATTAACTTTATATAAGAATCGTTATATTGATAAGTTACCAAATAGAGAAGGCGCACTAAATAGATATAATACAATGCTTAATAAATTAAATTTAATTGAAGTTAAACACTTAGATAAAACAGTATATGATTTTTCTAAGAGATTCAATTTATTTGAATTATTAAAGGGAATAGCTAATAGAGATTTAGAAGTAAATGAACTTCTAAAAAATGATTTAGGCTTACTTAATAATTTAATTAATAATGAAGAAATGGAAGATAATGATAAACTATATTTATCATTTGGTAAATTATATAATATGGTTCCATTTATATATGAACAACCAGAAGTACTAAGAAAAGCAGAAGGTGTTTTAAATACATCAAAAGAAGGGGTAAAATTACTTAGAAAAATAGATAAATTTGTAAAAAGATAAGTATAACTTATCTTTTTTTTCATATTATTTATTGATAGGAGGAATTTTATGAAAAAGAAAATACCTTTTAAAAAGGATATTATTTTTGGAACTAGAGTAGCAGAAATCACTAGTATTTCATTAGATCATAATTTAAAAATAGAAGATAATAATTTAGTAGGTAATTTTATAGTGAGTGGAGATTATAAAATAACAGAAGCATCAGTACAAGTTTCACCATTTTCTTATGAGATACCATTTAAAATAGCTTTTGATGAAAAGTATGATTTAGAAAGTGCGGTTTTAGATATAGATGATTTTTATTATGAAATAATTGATAATAGTGTTTTAAATATAAATATAGAAGTAGGGGTAGATAATATAGAAGAAAAAGAAGAAAGATGTATTGAAGAAGAGGAAAAAGAAGAACCAGAAGAACAGGTAGAAATAAATTCTTTATTTGATAGTATAACAGATGAAGATACCTATAAAACTTATAAAGTTTATATAATAAGAGAACAAGATACAATAGAAAAAGTAATTGAAACTTATAATTCTTCAAAAGAGGTTTTAGAACAATATAATGATTTAAGTAATATAAAATTAGGAGATAAAATAATTATTCCAGTTCAAGATGAAGGAGATTAATGAACTAGTTAGAGAATACTTTCCCCATGGATATCATAATTTAGGTAAAGCATGTATTGTTGATACCAAGAATAAGAAAGTAGTAGTTAAAAAGAGTAATAATGATATTTATGATTATTTAAACTCAAGAAGCTTTAATTATTATCCAAGAATAATTAAAAACAATAAAATATATCAAGTAAGTGAGTATATTGATGAGATAGAACAACCTGATGAACAAAAAATAATTGATATGGTAGAATTAGTAGCTTTATTACACTACAAAACAACATATTTTAAAAATATAGATGAAGATGACTATAAGAAAATATATGAAGATATTTCTAATAATATAGAACACTTAACAGGTTATTATGATGATTTAATGAATATAATTGAAAGTAAAGAATATTATAGTCCTCATGAACTTTCTTTAGCGCTCAATATTTCACTTGTTTTTTATAGTTTAAGTTATGCGAGAAATAAACTTAATGAATGGTTAAAGATAATGGAGGAAAAAGAAAAACAACGTTTTGTTGTTTTACACAATGATTTAAAATTGGACCATTTTTTAAAAAATGATAAATCATACTTAATTAGTTGGGATAAATCAAAAATAGATATTCCAATATTTGATCTATATAAACTTTTTAAAAGATATAGTTTATCTTTTGATTTTGAAACTATTTTAAAAAAGTATGAAAAAATATATCCATTATTAAAAGAAGAAAAAATGTTATTTTTAATTCTTATATCACTACCAGATAAAGTTGAAATAAAAGAAAATGAATATGATAATACAAGAAATATAAATAAAATGATTGATATGTTATTTAAAGCTAGAGAATTAGTAAAAGAAGATTCTAAATCCAAAAAAGAACATAAAGAAGAAGAACAAGTAAAGTAAAAATAAATTAAAACGTGTGATAAAGATAAATGTTAAAAATACTTGATAAGTTAGTAAGATGCCACATATAACTAAAAAAGTAATCCATTTATTTCTACCACAAAAAAAGTTTTTAAATCCATTTGGCATATAATCACCTAATATATTATAGTTAAAATAATTATAAGTTGTGTGTATATGACTAAGGAGTAGTTATGTATAGTTTTGATAAAGAGCTTTCTATGTTGTTAAAAGAAATGAGGGAAAATAATGTTCCTATTCAAACTCAGTTAAAAATATTAAGAAGGTATTCTATAAAATTAAGTAGATTACAAGATAAACTTTATGATAATTTAGTTGTTGGAACATTCACATCTGCTTTAGGTGCGGGTATGAGTTTTTCGTATCCAATGATAGGTATACCTTTTATATTTTTAGGAGTAACAGGAACTTTAGTAGTTTCTAAATATGATATAGAAAATTTTGAAAAAAAGGTAAAGAATAAAAAGTACTAGTCTTTTTATTCTTTTTTTGATAAAATATTATTGGTGATACAATGTTTGAAAATTTAGGAGACAGATTACAAAATGCAATAGATAAAATTAGAGGATATGGTAAAATCACTGAAGAAAATATTGGCGAAATGACACGTGAAATTAGATTAGCTTTACTTGAAGCTGATGTTAACTACACTGTTGTTAAAGAATTCATTGCTAATGTTAAAGAAAAAGCATTAGGTGAAGAAGTTGCTAAGAGTTTAAAACCTGGTGAAATGTTCGTTAAAATAGTAAAAGATGAGTTAGTAGAACTATTAGGTGGAGAAAAGAAAGATTTAAATATTTCTGGTAATCCTGCTATTTTAATGTTAGTTGGGTTACAAGGTAGTGGTAAAACTACAACTATTGGCAAATTAGCTAATTATTTACGTAAGAACTATAAGAAAAAACCTCTATTAGTTGCCTGTGATGTTTATAGACCAGCTGCTATTGATCAATTAAAACAATTAGGTCGTGAACTTAATATTGATGTTTATTCTGAAGGAAAGAATAATCCAGTTACCATAAGTGAAAATGCAATTAAGTATGCAAAAGAAAATAATTATGATTATGTTCTTATTGATACAGCAGGTAGACTTCATATTGATGAAGAATTGATGGAAGAACTACAAAATATTAATGATGCAGTTAAGCCAGAAGAAGTACTATTAGTTGTTGATAGTATGATGGGACAAGATGCTATTAATGTTATAAATGGATTTAATGATAAATTAAGTCTTACAGGTGCAATTTTAACTAAATTAGATGGTGATACAAGAGGTGGAGCTGCCTTATCTATTAGACATTTAACAAGTATTCCTATTAAGTTCGTTGGTGTGAGTGAAAAACTTGATGGATTAGAGGAATTCTATCCAGAAAGAATGGCTTCAAGAATTTTAGGAATGGGAGACCTTTTAAGCATTGTAGAAAAAGCAGAATCAGTTATTGATGAAGCTGAAGCCGCAAATGCAGCTAAGAAAATGCAAAGTGGTAAATTTGATTTAGAAGATTTCTTATCTACATTTAAGCAAATAAAAAAATTAGGACCTATTGAGAATCTTATAAAATTAGTTCCAGGAGCTAAGAAAATGGGGCTTAATAATATTCAAATAGATCCAAAAGATATTGCTCATATAGAAGCTATAATACTTTCTATGACGCCTTATGAAAGAAAACATCCAGAAATATTAAAAGCAACAAGAAAGCAAAGAATTGCTAAAGGTAGTGGTAGAAGTGTTGAAGAAGTTAACAGATTGTTAAAACAATTTGAAGACATGAAAAAAATGATGAAACAAATGAAAAATGGAAATTTTAAAATGCCATTTTAAGGAGGAAATATGAAAAAGTTTAAAGTATTATTATTAACAGTTTTATGTACAATGTTATTTACTAGTAAAGTATCTGCTAAAGATAAAGTTAAAGTTTATATTTTTGAAGCTGGAGGATGTCCTTATTGTGAAGCTGAAGTTAACTACTTAGAAGGATTAGATACATATAATAAAGAATTTGAAATAGTAAGAAAAGAATTATATGTTGACCATGTTGATTGGGAAAAAGGTAAAGATTATGACTTAGGTGTTAAAGTTGCTGATGCATTTAATGAAAAAGGATATCAAGATGCAAGTTATCAAGGAACACCATTTGTAGTAATTGGAAATATCTATGCTGCAGCTAGTTATAATGAAAACTTAGAAGATACAATTAGTAAAGCATATAAAAATCAATCTCCAGATGTAGTAGGATGCTTTGAAAAAGGTAAAGATAATTGTTCAGATAAAATAAAAGAATCTGATGGTAACAATGGTAGTGGTAACAATGGAACAACTGAAGATAAAAAAGATGATTCTGCAATCGGTACATTAGTATTAACTATTATTATATGTGCAGGTGTAGTAGTTTTATTAGTAAAAACAAGAAATTCAAATAAATAACTGATTAATAATAAATAGGGAGTTTACACATTCCCTTTTTTTTATTGTTCATATGATAAATTAGATAAGGGGGATTTAATTATGTTTAATAAAAATTGTTGTTGTAAACCTATGAATCAATGCTGTATGGAGCAACCTATTGTTGAACCAACTATTAATAAATGTGTAGAAAGAGAATTCTATCATGAAGTTCCACATGTATGTCCAATACATACTCATACTATAAATAAGCATATTTATAAACATACTTATACACCACAATATACTTGTTCAGAAGAACAACAAGCTTT
>CAMOVA010000030.1 GCA_946626905.1 uncultured Bacillota bacterium
TATTTAAAATCTTTTTGTTTCATAATTATTAAATGATTATCCCAATTTATTTTTTTTAATATATCAATATCATAATCTTTATACATATTATAAAAATTTTTCATGTTTCTTAAATTTCTTCTTGTAAATCCAATTAATAAACCATATTTATTAAATAAGTCATTTTCTAATTTATGAACATCATTTGTCTGTAAAAATTTCCCTATTTTATAATAAAGTATTATTATTTCTTCACTTATTTTTTCATAGTCATTAAGTAATAAAATTTTATCGAAATCATTAATTATTTCATTCATAAGTAACCCTCCTAGTATATTTGTAGTATACTACAAATTGGACTAATAGTAAATGTTTTAGTGTTTTCTAATATTAATATACAACATAAATTTTAAAAACCCTTAAAAAAAGATATACAAATGTATATCTATTTTAAATATTTTTTTAAATATTGTCCTGTATAGCTTTCTTTAACTTTACATATATCTTCTGGTGTTCCTGTTGCTATAACTTCTCCACCACCATCACCACCATTAGGGCCTAAATCAATAATATAATCTGCTACCTTAATAATATCTAAATTATGTTCTATTACAACTACAGTATCGCCATTATCTACTATTCTTTGTAATATAATCAATAATTTTTTAATATCATCAGTATGTAATCCTGTAGATGGTTCATCTAATATAAATAATGATTTACCAGTAGGTTTCTTTTGTAATTCTTTAGCAAGTTTAACACGTGCTGCTTCTCCTCCTGATAAAGTTGGAGCTGATTGACCTAATTTTATATAAGAAAGTCCTACATCCATAAGCATTTGTAGCTTATTCTTTACTTTTGGTATATTTTCAAAGAATTCATAAGCTTCTTCTACTTGCATTTCTAATACATCATATATTGTTTTATCTTTATATTTAACTTGTAAAGTTTCTGTATTATATCTAGTACCACCACATACTTCACATGGAACATATACATCTGGTAAAAAATGCATTTCGATTTTCTTAACTCCGTCTCCCCAGCAAGCTTCACATCTTCCACCTTTTACGTTAAACGAAAATCTACCTTTATCATATCCTCTTAGTTTTGCTTCTTTTGTTGTAGCAAACACATCTCTTATATCATCAAATACGCCTGTATAAGTAGCTGGATTACTACGTGGTGTTCTTCCTATTGGAGTTTGTGAAATATCGATTATTTTATCAATATTGTCTATACCTTTTATTTCTTTATGTGCACCAGGTCTTTCTTTAACCTTATATAAATTATTTCTACATGCTTTATATAAAATTTCATTAATTAAAGTTGATTTCCCCGATCCTGATACACCAGTTACACAAGTAAATGTACCTAAAGGTATTTTAACATTTATATTTTTTAAATTATTTTCTTTAGCACCTTTTATCTCTAAATACTTTTTGTTACCTTTTCTTCTTTTTTCAGGTACTTCTATTTTTAAATCCCCTCTTAAATATTTAGCAGTTATACTATCCTTTACCTTCATAACTTCACTTGGAGTTCCTATAGCCATTACTTCTCCACCATGAATACCTGCCCCAGGTCCAATATCAACTAAATAATCAGCTTGTAACATTGTATCTGTATCATGTTCTACAACTACTAATGTATTGCCTAAATCTCTCATTTCAAGTAATGAATTAATTAATCTATCATTATCTCTTTGATGTAATCCTATAGAAGGTTCATCAAGAACATATAACACACCTGTTAATCTAGAACCAATTTGTGTAGCTAATCTGATTCTCTGAGCTTCTCCTCCTGATAAAGTAGCCGCACTTCTAGCTAAAGTTAAATATTCAAGACCTACGTTTATTAAAAATTTTAATCTTGATTCTATTTCTTTTACAATTAAATCCGCAATTTTTTCTTCTTCTTGTGTTAATGTTAAATTCGTTATAAATTGATACAATTCTTTAATACTCATTAAAGTTACTTCATAAATATTCTTACCATTTACTTTAACTGATAAAATACTATCATCAAGCCTTGCACCATGACATTTAGGGCACGCAAGTTCTGTCATGTATCCTTCAATCCAATCTCTAATCCAGCTAGATTTTGTTTCAACAAATCTTCTTTCTAAATTAGTGATAACACCTTCATAAAAATCTCTTTGAGTACGAGTATTTCCATTTTTAGAAACATAATTAAATTCTAAAACATCTGGAGTACCAAATAATAATATATCTAATTTTTTTCTATCAATATTTTTTATTTTAGCATTCATATCTATATCATAATAATCACAAACAGTAGATATTTGTGTAGATATAATATTAGTATCATCTTTTAAATTTAAAACCTTAATAGCACCTTCATTAATCGATAGATTTTTATCAGGTATTACTAGATCTTCATCTATTTTCATTTTAATACCTAACCCTTTACATTCAGGACAAGCTCCATAAGGAGCATTAAATGAAAATATTCTTGGTTCAAGTTCAGGAAGAGAAAAATCACAATCTGGACAAGCATATTTTTCACTCATCACTATTTCTTCTTTACCAATAACATCAATAACAACTTTACCTTTTGATATATTAGACGCTAATTCAATTGCTTCATATAATCTGCTTCTAATGTCATCTTTTATTATTAATCTATCAACCACCACTGAAATATTATGCTTCTTATTTTTTTCAAGTTCTATATCTTCAGTTAAATCGTAATCTTCACCATCGATTATAACTCTAATAAAGCCATCCATTTTTATTTTATCCAATGTATCTTTATGAGTTCCTTTTTCACCGTAAACAATAGGACTTAAAACTCTGATTTTACTATTTAATTCTAATTTTAATACTTGATTAGTCATCTCTTCAACACTTTGAGAAGTAATTGGTTTATTATGAACTGGACAATAAGGAACCCCAATTCTCGCATATAAAAGTCTTAAATAATCATATATTTCAGTTACTGTACCAACAGTACTTCTAGGATTTTTACTAGTTGTTTTTTGATCGATTGAAATAGCTGGAGATAATCCTTCTATTGAATCTACATTTGGTTTTGATTCTCCACCTAAAAATTGGCGAGCATAAGAAGATAAACTTTCAATATATCTTCTTTCTCCTTCAGCATAAATAGTATCAAATGCTAAAGAAGATTTACCAGAACCTGATACTCCTGTCATAACAATTAATTTATTTTTAGGTAACTCTATATCAATATTTTTTAAATTATTTTCTCTAGCACCTTTTACTATTATTTTGTCCATAAAAACACCTCATTTAGTATTATAACACCCAGTTATTAAATTCTCAATATTATTATTATTAACATATTCAAAATAAATATTAAAAAAAACAGTTAAACTGTTTTTTTAAAATACTCTTTTTCTTAAGAATGCTGGAATATCTGTATCTGTATCATCTTCATCTGGACTAGAAACCATTCTTTGTTCTTCTACTACTTCTTTATCTACATTTTTATCAAATCCAGTAGCAATTACTGTAACTATTAATTCGTCATTTAAATTTTCATTAATAACTGCACCAAATATAGTATTAATATCTGTATTTGCACTTGTACGAATTACTTCAGCAGCTTCTTCAACTTCAAATAAAGTTAAATTAGAACCACCAGTTACATTGATAATAGCATCAGTAGCACCATTTATACTTGCTTCAAGAAGTGGTGAAGTAACAGCTTCTTTAGCTGCTTCTACAGCTCTGTTTTCTCCAGTTCCCATACCAATTCCAATTAATGCATTACCACGTTTTTCCATTACTGTTTTAACATCAGCAAAATCTAGATTGATAAGACCTGCTACTGCAATTAAGTCTGAAATTGATTGAACACCACGTCTTAAAACGTTATCTACTTCTTTAAATGAATCTACTAATGAAGTTGATTTATCAATTATTTCTCTTAATCTATCGTTAGGAATTACAATTAAAGTATCAACATGTTTCTTTAATTCATCTAAACCTTCCATTGCATAACTCATTCTTTTTCTACCTTCAAACGAGAATGGTTTAGTAACAATTCCTACTGTTAAAGCTCCTAAATCTTGTGCTATTTCAGCAACCACTGGTGCAGCACCTGTACCAGTTCCACCACCCATACCACAAGTGATAAATACCATATCAGCACCTTCTAATGCAGCTTTAATTTCTTCTTTACTTTCTAATGCAGCTTGTTTACCTTTTTCAGGATCGGCACCTGCTCCAAGCCCATTAGTTAATTCTTTACCCATTTGTATTTTAACAGGAGCAGCTGATTTTGATAATACTTGATAATCAGTATTAGCTGAAATAAATTCTACTCCCTTTACACCTGATTCTATCATTCTATTTACGGCATTGTTTCCTCCGCCACCAACACCTATTACCTTAATTTTTGCTAATTGATCCATTTCTAATCCAAACATTTTTTGTCCTCCTAATCATTGAAAAAGTAACCAAATACTTTTCCTAACATTGTGTCGTTAATTGTATTCATTAAATTATTTTGTGAATCTACTTGATCTAAGTCATAATCTTCTAACATAGAATAATCAATATTTCTTAATTTTAACTTGTTTATAAAATATATAATATTACCTATTACAGAAGAGTATTTGTTATTTCTAACACCTAATACTTTAATATCTCCTACATTAGCTATATTACCAAGTACTTCTTTTACTAATAGTGTCATGTCTGCTACACTACTAGTACCACCAGTAATTATTATATAATCTACTTCTCGTTTTGTCAAAAAATTTATTTCTTTTCTAGCAGAAATTAATATTTCTTCTAATCTAGAAGATACTATTTCTGATAATTCTAATTGATTAACTTGAACTAAATCTCCAAATTTATTAGTAACATCATATACTTCATTTTCACTTGCATGTCTTTTATGAGCTAATGCATATTTTTCTTTTATAAGAGATGAAGTTTTAGAATTTAATTTATAAATATATGAAATATCACCATCTATATTTTTTGCGCCAAAATCAATTGTAGAATTTTTTATAATAATACTTTTATTATAAAGTGAAATATCTGTTTTATCATAACCTATATTAACAACTGCACCTACTTCATTAGACATTTGTTTTGTCTTAAATATATTGATATCTCCAACTCCGTTTAAAGATATATCAACAACTTCTATATTCAATTCTTCTAATAAAGAAAGTAATGGATATAGATTTGCTTTTGGTGACAATGTTACTATAACTCTTGATCTTAAAACATTACCATGTCTTCCTCTTGGATCATTAATATTTAACTCTTCATCTACTTCAAAATCAATTGGTAAAATATTAATTATTTCCATATCAGAATATTGAATGCTTTCTGCAGAAGACGCTAAAACATTTTCTATTTCTTTTCCAGTTATAATAGAATTAATATCAAGATTTATTTCACCCTTTGTAACTATACATTCAGAACCTTCATTAGGTATAGATAAAATAACCTTATTTATATTTATCCCTAACATATCTTGTATTTCTTGTATAGCTTTTTTAACAGAATTTTTAGCAAATTCTTTATTAGTAATCAACCCTTTAGTTATTCCATCTGATTTAATAGAAGATGCTGCTAATAAGTTTAGCTTATTACCAAATAATTGGCATACAGCTACCTTAACAGAATCAGAGCCAATATCTAAACATACATAAGCATTCTTCATCTTATCATCTCCTATAATCTACTAATAATTATACTATATTTTTTTAGATAACACAACATTCTCACTTAAATATTTCAAAGTAATCCCCTGCATCTAAATTAAGAATTCCATTCTTTTTTCCAAACTTATTGATGATTTCTAAACTTATTTTCACATAGTTATTTATGTTAGATAATTTTTCTAAAGTTACATAGACATAATTACCATCACTCATAACAAATAAGAAACGTTCTTCATCTACATTACTTGGATCATATTTTATTTCAGAAATTCTATTTAATATGTCCAAATGAACTTCTTTCATTTGTTCAACTAATCTTTTATATACCTTATCTGGAACATAATTAATTAATATAGGACCTCTTTTATATTCTTTTATTTCTTTACCATTATATAATACACTTTTCTTATTTAAATTATTATAAAACAAAGTATAATTTTCCTCTATTTTTATATGAACCTCTTTAAATTTTCTTTTAGTTACTTTAGCTTTACTTATATAATCACTTTTTTCTAATCTCTTTTTAATTTTTCTGTTAGAATACTTAAAAATTGAAGGATAATCATTTATTCCAGCCATATCAATTATTTCTTGATCTTTTAAATAAACATTACCACTTACATAAATATTTTTAATTGGTACTTTAATAAGTTTTTTTAACCCAAAAACAAAAAGAACTATAATAATTATAAAAATTAATATTCTACCAATTTTAAGTTTTCTTCTTTTTCTTTTCCTTGTCAT
Source organism: uncultured Bacillota bacterium (assembly GCA_946626905.1). GTDB lineage: Bacteria > Bacillota_I > Bacilli_A > RF39 > UBA660 > OMSK01. The sequence continues at coordinate 6,392 of CAMOVA010000030.1, forward strand.
ATTATCCCTCTACTTTTATAATTATATATTAAAAAATTAGTTTTATCAACTAACTTTCTAATTTAAATGGTTTTTGTTTAGTACCTCTTCCTTCAATGCCCATTAGACTACCATTTACTGTAATAATAGGACGAACATTGTAAGCATTATTCTGAAGCCTAACATCAGCAGGTATGTCTTTTACATATCTTATCAATTGCTTATTATTATCAGAATCATATTCTCTAGAAGCAATATAATATTGTGCTTTTGTACCTGTATGAGCAACAGTTGTTGCATATGAACCAACTGCATTATAAATAGCTTCAGTATCATCAGTATAGCAACCTTCATCACCTGCTCCTGTTGATTCATTTTCATAAGTTAAACTTGTTATATATTCTGTTTGGCATCCTTCTTTGTAACCAACAGTTCTAGATTTTGTTGTAAATGCACTATTTTCATATAAACTAGCCACTTCATTTAAAACACCTATATAATTTTTATATGCAGCATCACTTGTAGCCATAAATAATAGCCTAGAACTAGACGAATACTCTGAAACTAAATCAATTGTATTATCAGAATTCTTCTTAATTACTCGCCACACAGTTAATTCACTAGGATCTATTGGATTATTATCTAAAATAGATTGTGATTGTGGGGAAACTCCAATTTGAGATGCAATAAGAACATATCCATTTGATTTTTTTGTTAATGAAGTATATGTTTTACTTGCATCTGGATTTGGTGTCATTGTTACGTAATCTCCAACATCAACTTTATTATATAGTATTGTTAAATCCGAATCAGATTCTGAACCTTTTACAGCACTTATTACTTGACCATTTCTTACTGTTACTTTAAAACCATCAACAAAAAGTATTGCACTTTCTACTCTATGCTTATTCATACATACTTGTCCTGCTTCTGGCTTTTTACCTTTAATTTTCAAATTATTAAATACAGAATCTGTAACATCATAACAAGTATCATCTAATTTAATATAATTTGGATCTAATGCTCCTAACCCCGAATTAGATTCTACTGCATCTATATAAACATATGCTTCATCTATAGCAGCAGTTCTCTTTGATTTACTTATTAAATTTCTAATAACAGGTACAGTTATTAATGCCACAATAGCTAATATAACAATAATAGCTAATAACTCAATAATTGTAAAACCTTTCTTCATAATTACGCTCCATTCTATAATAAGTATATCATTTAAAGAAAATAAATTCAATTAAAAAAATTCCACTTAGGAATTTTTTATATATATAGTAGAATAATTTTCAAAAGATAAAGCTTTAATAAATTTATTAAAATCATTATAAGTTAATTTTTTAAAGAAATCATAAGGATTATATTCCATTTTATTATATTCAACCATATGATTCATAATATAACTATTGATTCTATAAATATTATCACTCATGTAAATTGTTGAAGACAACATTACCTTCTTTTCTCTATTAAATTCACTACTTTCTATAGTGTGACTTTTTACATATTCATTAAGCTTATCTAAAAATACTTTTTTCTTGTTTGTATAAGCTTCTATAATTAAAACTAAATGTTTATCAGTTTTTACCTTAGAAAAAGATAGTTCCCTATTTATTATACCTTCTTTTATTAAATCTAAAGAAAATATTGAAATGGAACCAAACATTAAATTTAAATATGCACTTGCGAATGCATCTATTTCTTCTTTATTTAACTTTAAATTTTCTATATTTATTTTATAACCAACAAGTAACTTTGGAATTGTGATATTCATATTTAAAGTTTCATGCTTTTTATAAACTTCATCTGGTTCTTTTATTTCTTTTAATTTAATTTTTTGAGGTTTTATAAACATTTTTTCTTTTTGGTTTTCTTTTACAGCATCAATAATTTCTTTTGGATTTACATTTCCAGTTATTACAACAAACATATTAGATGGATGATAAAAAGTATTATAGCAAGTATATAAATGTTCTTTTGTTATTTTTGCTATACTTTCTACTGTACCACCAACAGGAATTCTAATCGGATTATTATTAAAAATATTGAATAATAATTTTTCAAATCCATTACTTTCAGGATCATCTTGATACATTTTAATTTCTTGTTCAATTATACCTTTTTCTTTTTCTACATTCTCATCTGTAAAATATGGTTGTGAAACAAAATCTAATAAATAATTTAAATTTTCTTTTATTTTTGATTGTCCAACAAACAAATATGTTGTTTTATTATAAGATGTATTTGCATTACAATCTGCACCTGTTTTTGAATAAAAATCAAATGGTTTTAAGCCTTTTTTTTGTTCAAATAATTTATGTTCCAAAAAATGTGCTATACCATCTGGAACTTTAATCATTTCATTTTCATTTATAGGAATAAATTCATTATCTTTTGAACCATACTTTGTTGAAAAAGTAGCATATACATTATGTACATCTAACTTTGGTACAACAAATATTTTAAGACCATTTTCTAATGTTTCTTCATAAATATCTAAATCTAATTTTTTGATACTCTTTTTAATCATCTTCTAATACCCCCTCTAGTAATACTATTTTGTCTAATACTAGTTTAGCGGCTAAATCATATATATCTTTCTTTTTAACTTTATTTATATTATTAATTCTTTCATCTACTAAATCAAAATTTAGATATTCAAAAGATAAATAATTATTAATAATTGAATCAGAAGAATCATTTATTTCTCTACAACTACTAATATACATTTCTTTAGCTTGTTTTAATTCTTCAGTAGTTATATTACATTTCATATCATCTATCTCTTTTTTTATAAGTGCTACTGTTTTCTTATAATTTGAAGCATCTATACCAGCTTTAATTGTAATTATTCCAGATATTAAAGAAGGATTAGAACCTATAGAATAACAAAGAGAATTCTTTTCCCTTACATTTTGAAACAATTTTGAATTAGTACCTCCGCCTAATATAATCGAATAAAGACTCATAACATACTTTCTTTCAAATTCTGTAAGTGATTCTGGAATAAGAGCCATCGCAAGTTGACTTTGATTATATTTAACCTTTTTAATTTTTTCTTTATATTTAGTAGGAACAATATTTAAAAAATGAGAATCAGTTATCTTTGATTTTTTTTGATTTTTAATATATTTATCAAACAAACTAACTAATGAATCATCTATATCCCCTATTATAAATATATCTATCCAATCATTTGAGATCATCTTTTTATAATATTCATATAAAGTATATTCATCTATTTCTTTTAAATCTTCTAAATATCCAACATTACTGTATGACAAAGGTCCTTTAGAAATAGAAGAATATAGTTCAATTAAACTATATCTTCCTGGATTATCTTTAACACTTTTAATATCATCTTTAATATTACTTTTTATTATATTAAACATTTCACTATCAAATTTATTCTTTGTTACATTGGGATTGAATATTAATTCAAGTAAAAATTCTAAAGATTTTTTATTCATTCCCTTTTCAGTATATTTTTCATTTAAATGGGTTAATTCAAAAGACATAATATGATAGTTACCTGATTTATATGGATCAACTTTAATTCCAACATTATATAATTCTTGTGTTTCTATTTCTATGTCTCTAAGAGTTTTATATTTTTTACTACTATTAATAAGTAAAAAACTAAGAAAATTTCTTATTGTTATTGTTTCTTTTTCAATTTTTTCTTTAAAATTTATACAAACTTTTACGGTTTTAAATTTTGATGTATTAATTATATGTAAATTATAATTATCTTTTTCTATTTTTTGATAATTCAAATAATCACCTGTTTCTATAATTTATTCACACTTTCTAAAGCCAATAAAATCATATTATCAAAAGTTTTTTCTCTTTGTTCACTTGTAGTATTTTCGTCTGTTACTAAACTATCAGAAATTGTAAGTAAACAAGCTGCTTTTTTACCTAATACATT
>CAMOVA010000031.1 GCA_946626905.1 uncultured Bacillota bacterium
CCACCATGTGGAGGACATCCATATTTAAAGAATTCTAAATAAAATTTAACATCTTTTTCTAATCCTTTTTCTTTAGCATTTTTAACAATTTCTTCATATCTGTGTTCTCTTTGGGCACCAGTTGTTATTTCAACACCTCTCCAAATTAAATCATATCCTTGTAATACACCATCTTCATTTCTCATATGATAAAATGCTCTTTTTTCTGCTGGATAATCTGTTACAAAAATAAATTCATGATTAAATTTTTTCTTAGCTAAAACTTTTAATTTTTTTTCTGCTTCTGTAGTTAAATCAGTTTTTTCTTCTTCTGGTACTTTTAAGTTAAATTCACTTTCTAAAGTATCATATACTTCTTTTAAAGTCATTTTAGGGAAAGGAAGTGTTGGAACTACTATATCTATTCCAAATACTTCTTTTATTTTATCTCCCATTTCTTCTTTTAAATGTTTTAAACCATATGTAATCATTTCTGCTTCTAAATCCATTACATCATTATAATCTTTAATATAACTAAACTCTATATCAAAAGATGTAAATTCTGTAGCATGTCTATTAGTATTAGAATTTTCAGCTCTAAATACAGGAGCTACTTCAAATATTCTATCCATACCTGATGCCATAGCCATTTGTTTATAGAATTGTGGTGATTGAGCTAAATAAGCTTTTGTATCAAAGTATTTTACTTCAAATACTTCACTACCTGATTCAGAAGCTGCACCTATTAACTTAGGTGTATGAATTTCAGTAAATTTATTATTATATAGATACTCTCTCATGTATTTTACTAATGTACTTTGTACTTTAAATATTAAACTATTTTTTTCATTACGTAAATCAACAAAACGATAATCTAATCTAGTATCTAAATTAACTCCATTTAAATCTTTATAATTAAATGGTAATTCATCTGCACTACTTGTTACTTCAATAGAAGTTGGTACTATTTCCATTCCATTTAATTTAACTTTTGGACTATCTAATAATTTACCTTTTATAACTACTGTTGAATCAACAGATAAATTATTAACAATTTCTACTAAATCTTTTAATGATTCATCTTCTTTTTCAATAGTAACTTGTACTTTACCTGTATTATCTTTTACTATTACAAATTGGACATATTGTAAATTACGAATATTATCAACAAAGCCATGAATTTCAACTTCTTGATCTAATTTATTCTTAAGTTCATTTATATATGTTCTACTCATACATCCTCCTTTAATCTTCTTCTATATTATTATCTAAAAATTCTATTAATTCATCTGCAGGAATCTTATATTCCTTTTTCAATTTATTATCCTTTATAGTTATTATTTCACTTTTTACTTCTTCATCACCTATGATGATAATATATTTTGTATTCAATCTATCAGCTTGTTTAAAATTGGCTTTCATATTACGATTCATATAATCAATATCACAGCTAAAACCACTTAATCTTAAAGTTTGACATAAACTATATGAATAATCCATTTCTTTTTCACTCATAGGTATTATATAAACATCTAATGTATTTATTTCCATATCTACATTTTCAGATTCTAAAGCACTCATTAATCTTTCCATTCCAAGAGCAAATCCAACTGCTTCAGTTTTAGGTCCAGATAAAGTTTCTACTAAATTATTATATCTTCCTCCGCCACATAATACGTTATTAGCACCAAAGTCTTTTATATCAGCTTCTACTTCAAAAACAGTATTAGTATAATAATCAAGACCTCTTACTAAATTAGGATTAACAGTATATTCAATATCCATTAAATCCAAATACTTTTTAACTTCTTCAAAGTGTTTCTTTGAATCATCAGATAAATAATCTAATATTTTAGGTGCTTTATCCATACATTTTTTATCATGATCTACTTTACAATCTAAAATACGTAATGGATTCTTTTTATATCTTTTTTTACAATCTGAACATAATTCTTTTAAATGTGGTTTAAAATGTTTTAATAAAGCTTTTCTATATTTTTCTCTACTATCAGAATCTCCTAATGAATTTATATTTACTTTTATACCTTTTAATCCTAACAAACGATATAAGTTAACAGGGATACTTATAACTTCAGCATCTAATAAAGGATTATTACTTCCAAAAACTTCTACTCCAAATTGATGAAACTCTCTAAATCTACCTGATTGTGGTCTTTCATATCTAAACATAGGACCATAATACCATTCTTTAAGAGGAACATTTGGATCTGAATATTTTTTATTTTCAATATAACTTCTAACAATTCCAGCTGTACCTTCTGGACGTAGTGTCATATCACGATCTCCTCTATCTTTAAAGTCATAAGTTTCTTTAGAAACAATATCACTAGTTTCACCTACACCTCTATGAAATAAATTACTTGATTCAAATATTGGTGTTCTATTGTATTCATAATTATACATTTTCATTAGTGATTCAATAACTTTTTCAACATATTTAACTTTTTTTGAATAATCTCCATATACATCATATGTACCTTTTGGTTTTTGTATCATCTATACCATCTCCTAATTTATTATAGCATATTAAAACCCTATTTTTTTGACATTTTTCTTATAAACTAATGATTTATCTAAATCATCTGTAAAATCATGTAATGTTAGTGTTAATAACTTATTAATATCATCCTCATCTTTTGTATTTAAAGCATGTTTTAATAACATCTTTTGAATTAGTTTATCAATATATCTACCATTACCAAAATGTTCATTTCCTTTTGCTTCTTCTAGATGTGATATTAATTTATCTTTTAAATTTTCATCTATTTTTAAGTTCATATTTAATACTTTTGTTTCAAAAATTTTATATAAAGATTCAACATCATAATCTTCATATTCTAAATAATATCCTATTCTTGAACTTAAACCTGGATTTAAATTCATAAATTCTTGCATTTCATCTTTATATCCAGCAAAGATAAACACTGTATCATTTTTTTCTAAAGCTTTTAATATTTCTACTAATGCTTCATTGGCAAATTTATTACCACTTGAAGCAAGAACATAAGCTTCATCTATAAATATTACTCCACCTTGGTTTTCTTTAATTATTTTATCTGTTTTAGTAGCTGTTTGACCAACATATCCAGCAACTAAATCTTTAGGAGTAATTTCAACAAAGTTATTATTAGCAGTATAACCTATATTATATAATGCTCTACTCATAATACGAGCTACTGTTGTTTTTCCAGTTCCTGGATTTCCTGAGAAGAACATATGTAAATTAGGTCTAGGAAGATTAGCTTTACCACTAACTTTGTTCATATAATCTAAAAATAATATTAATTCATTAAGTTCTTCTTTAACATTATCAAGCCCAATCAAATTATTTAACTCTTTAATTGGTTCATCATTTGTATCTTCTTTTTTCTTTTTAGAGTCAAGTGCGAAAAAAGCTTTTTCTGTTTTTTGATCACACACTTCATTGTTATCTAGTGGCCTAAACATAGGCTTTTCATCATTTGCTTTTTCTAAAGAATTAACATCTTTAATTAAATTAGATAATTTATTATTTAAAGTATCATAATCTTCATTTTTAAGTAATTCCTTCATTCTTACTAAATCAGAAACAGGTAAACTTAATAATACTTCGTCCAAACTATCATAATAAATGCTTATGTTATTAAATAAAGAATCATCTTGAATATTTGCTAATTTTTGTTCATTAGTTACTAGTACTTTAAATCTTTCATATTCTTCATCATAAACAGCAAAATTAATCACTTGACTAATTTTACTCATATATTTACTAATTATTTCTTCTTCTGTTAATTCAGGATGATATTTCTTATACTTTGATAGATTAATAGGACAATCATAAACATATCTATCATCTGATGCCATAACACAATCATCCTTCAAACAATTAAGTGTTCTTTTAATATTTTTACCATCTTTATATGTTAATCTCTTGAAATCAGAATTAGGATTAATTGTAGCATTTTTTATAAGACCTATTCTAACATAAACATATAAATTATCATTTATAACAAATTTACGATATTTAGAAGCTATATAAACATCATTCATACCAAAACCTCCTTAAACATTAAAACCCTAATGTTCCTTTATTCTTTTTATATACTAATTGCTTACTAACTTCATCGGTAAAATCAGTATCAGTTAATGTGATTAATTTATCTTTTCTTTTATATTTTTCAGTATTAATTGCGTGCTCTAAAATAATTTTATTAATAAGTTTATCGATATATCTACCATTACCAAAATGTTTTTCACCTGAAATAGAACTTAAATTATCTAAAACTTTATTTTTTAATGCATCTGTGATAACAAATCCCATATCTTCAATTTTATGTTCAAATATGTCATATAATTCATCTTTATTATAATCTTTAAAATCTAAATAGTAACCTATTCTAGAAGTAAGACCTGGATTTAAATCCATAAAGTGTTGCATTTCATCTTTATATCCAGCAAATATAAATACTGTATCATTTTTTTCTAAAGCTTTTAAAACTTCTGCTAATGCCTCTTGAGCAAACTCTTGAGCTTCTCCTGCAAAAGCATAAGCTTCATCTATAAATATTACTCCACCTTTATTTTTTTCAATAAATTCTGCTGCTTTAATTGCTGTTTGACCAACATATCCTGCAATTAAATCTTTTGGAGTAGTTTCAACAAATTTATTACTTTCAACATATCCCATAGAATAAAGTAATTCAGCAATAATACGAGCTACTGTTGTTTTTCCAGTCCCTGGGTTTCCAGTAAAAAACATATGTAAATTAGGTGAAATTAAATTTAATTTGTTTTTTGCCTTTTCTTTAAATAGTAAATATTTAACCAATCTATATATTTCTTCTTTTACATTAGTAAGACCAGTTAATCTATTTAGTTTTTCTAAAGCAACTGTATAATCCTTTTCAATTTCTTCTTCATCTTCTTCAGATTCTTCAAAATCAAGTTCTTCACCAATTTGTTCTTTAATCGCATCATTTACAATATTTAAATTTTCATTTAGTTTTAACAATTTGTTTTTTACCTCTTCTAAATCAGAGTTTTGAGCTAAATTTATCAATTGTTTTATATCATTTATTTTAAATGATAACAAATTACCTTCTTCTGACTCATATGTTATTTTAAAATTAGTAAACACATCATCTTGACCTTGTAATTTAATCATTTCTTCATTAGTAAATACTATTTTTACTGTATCTGTTTCTTCATCATATAGTCCTATAGTAACAACTTGACTTATTTCATTATCATATGCTTCATATAATTCTTCCATATTATTACATTCTGGATATAATTTCTTTAAGTCACTCAAACTAATTGGATATCCATAACAAAATTGATCATCAGAGATCATTACATAATCACTATTCATTGATTCTAAAACAATTCTCTTTTGTTGTGAATCATAAACAACGATTTCGTCTTCATCTTTTGATGGATCTATATACACATCAGTCAGTGATTGAACTTTCTTAAATATCATTACATTATCATTTAATTCAATTTTTTGGTAAACTGTTACCATATATTTTTCATTCATAAAACCCTCCTAATACGCAAAAAATCCATAATTTAAGGACGCTTTCACGTGGTACCACCTTAATTTATAGATTTCTATACACTCTAACTTTTAATGGAGTTACCCAACTATCCTTAAATTTGATGTCTTCAAATCAATTGAATAAGTATTTTCACCAAACATACTCTCTCTAAAAATCAATTTAATCATACTATTTCAAACAGATATTTAATTGCCAACTATAATAACACACTTTTTTAATAATTTCAACTTTTTATTTTTCTTTTGCTCTTGGGTGTGTTTTTAAGTAAACACTTCTAAGTCTTTCATTAGTAACATGAGTATATACTTGAGTTGTTGATAAGTTTTCATGTCCTAATAATTCTTGCACACTTTTTAAATCCGCACCATTTTCTAACATATGAGTTGCGAATGTATGACGAAGTGTATGTGGAGATACATGGAAATCTATCTCCCCTTTTTTTAATATTTTAGATATTATTAGTCTAATACCTCTATCAGTTATTTGTTTTCCATTTTTATTAAGTATTAAGTATTCGCAATTTTTATTTAAAACACTTCTACTTTCATTAATATAAAGTTCTAATAAATCACTCAAAACTTTCCCATATAAAACATATCTTTCTTTTGATCCTTTTCCAAAAATCAAGATTTTATGATCAGAAAAATTTATGTCACTCATTTTAATGTTTATAAGTTCACTAACTCTAATACCAGTTGAATATAAAAGTTCTAAAACAACTGCATCTCTTAAACCTAAAGCAGTACTTTTATCAGGTATATTTAAAAGTAATTCTAACTCATCATAATACAAAAAATTAGGAAGTTTTTTATCTAATTTTGGATTAGAAATTAAAATCATAGGATTTTTATCAATAACTTTTTGTAAAGTTAAATACTTATAAAAACTTCTTAAGGTACTTATATGTCTAGATATTGTCTTCTTTTCATATTTTTTATCATACATATAAGTTAAATAACTTCTAATAAATTTATAGTCTGTTTTAGAGATATCCTTACCATTTAAAAATATTTTAAATTCCTCTAAATCAGTTTTATAACTATTTATTGTATTAACTGAATAATTTTTTTCTATATTTAAATAATTTAAAAAACTATTTATTAAATCTTCCATTATCTTCCTAATCCTACTTTATTTCTTACTTCTTCATATTTTTCTTTTGCTTCTTCATTAACTTTTTTAATATCTCTATCTAATATTTCATCTATTAAATTAGAATTAATTATTTCATTATATTTATTTTGAATATCATTTAGTTTTTCTACAACAACATCAGCCACTTCTTTTTTTAATCCACCATAATTTGAATCTTTAAAATGTTCTACTGCATCTTCAATAGATATTTCTTTTAAACAAGCATATATTGTAAGTAAATTTGATATTCCTGGTTTATTTTCTTCATCATAGAAAATTTTCCCATCACTATCAGTAACTGCGCTCATTATTTTCTTTCTTACAACATTTTCTTCATCTAATAAATAAATAATTCCTTTTGGATTTTCACTTGATTTACTCATTTTCTTAGTTGGATCTTGTAAATCTTTTATTTTAGCTCCTACTAAAGGAATCATTGGTTCTGGAATTTTAAATGTTTCACCATACTTATTATTGAAACGAGTTGCGATATCACGAGCTAATTCAACATGTTGTTTTTGATCAATTCCTGTTGGTACTAAATCAGGTGAATATAAAAGTATGTCTGAAGCCATTAAAATAGGATATGTAAATAAACCTACTGAAATGTTTTCTTTATTTCTTGATTTTTCTTTAAATTGTGTCATACGAGATGCTTCACCCATATATGTAGTACATTCTAAAATCCATGATAAATTTGCGTGGTATAAATTTTCAGATTGAATGTAAATTGTATTTTTATTTGGATCTAATCCACAAGCTATATATAAAGCAACATTCTTTCTAATTCTTTCTTTAAGTAATTTAGGATCTTGTTCTACAGTTATTGCGTGCATATCAGGAACAAATATATATGAATCATACATATCTTGATATCTAATACTTCCACTTATTCCTCCTATTAAAGAACCTAAAGTTAATTCTCCACTTGGTTGTAAACCTGTTAATATTTTTTTCATAGTATCACCAATTAAATAATACCATATTTAGCCATTATTTACAAGAAAAAAAGTAGATTGTAACATCTACTTTTATGCTTCTGGATAAACACTAACTTGTTTTTTATCTTTTCCACGTCTTTCAAATTTAACAATTCCATCAACTTTAGCAAATATAGTATCATCTTTTCCAATTCCTACATTTACACCTGGATAAATTTTAGTTCCACGTTGACGATATATAATAGATCCACCAGATACAAATTCACCATCTGCAGCTTTTGCACCTAGTCTTTTAGATTCAGAATCACGTCCGTTTTTAGTTGAACCTTGCCCTTTTTTATGAGCAAATAATTGTATATCTAAAACTAATAGTCTCATAGATTACCTCCTATCAATTTTTATATTTTCTTTATAACTTATTTCTAATTCTTCTAACATTGATAACATATTTTCAATAATATTATCTATATATTTATCATGTTTTAATATATCTACTTCAATAAATCCATCTTTTTGAACAAAATCAATTGCTTCTTTATCAAATCTTATAATTGCATTTAATGAAGTAATTACGATACTACTAACACTTGCACATACAATGTCAGTACCTTTTATACCATAACCTGCATGACCATCTACTTTTACATTATTAATTAAATTATCTTTATAATTAACGCTAACTTTAATCATTATGCTTTAACGTCTGTAATTTCAACTTTAGTGTAAGGTTGACGATGTCCTTGCATTTTACGATATTTTTTCTTTGCATTATATTTAAATACAAATATTTTTTTGTTTTTACCGTGTTTTAATACTTTACCTACTACTTTAGCTCCATTAACATATGGACGTCCTGTAACACCATTTGCCATTAAAACTTTATCAAATGTTACAGTTTCATCTTTAGAAGCATTTAATTTTTCAATATAAATTATACTTCCTTTTTCTACGTAGTATTGTTTTCCACCTGTTTCAATTATAGCTTTCATACTTACCTCCTTATTAATCTAAGACTCACCATTAAGGTACTTTCGTTTATAACCTTTTCTGTGTGGTTGTAGAGTGAGGCTCTACACATCTATGAATTTTACCATATTTATTAAACAAAGTCAACAATTTTAAGGTAAAATTAGTATTCAAACCCAAAATAATTTTTCAGTATTTCTTTTTGAGTATAATAACCATTTTTATAAAATAAATGACGATAATTCTTTTTCATTTTTTCTACTCTTATCCCTTTTATAATTTTAAACTTTTTATAATAAAAATCATAATAATAATGTTCAAATAAAAATTTATTAAAAACATATTTAAAATCTCTTATATCTTTTATATTTTTCACTATCAAAAAAAACAGAATTAATAATAAAACCAAACTTTTCATATAAATTAATTCTAATATTATTGTTATTAAAGAAATAATGATTGTTAAAGTATAACTCAATTTAAAATTAAAAAATCTATTTAGCATTATATTAACTAACTTAGAACCATCTAATGGAATAATTGGCATCATATTAAATAATAATAATCCATAATGATACTCTCTAATTAAGTCATTATCTAAATTTAAATAACACAATATAAAATAAAAAAGAATTTGAAATAAAGGACCAAGCGCTAGTATTACAAATTCTTCAAATAAACTTTTATTAATTAATTCATTAAAAATAGTAATGCCTCCAAAAGGTAAAATAATTACTTTTTTAATATTCCAATCAAAATATAACGCACCTGTTGTATGCCCTATTTCATGTACTATAATTAAAAGGAATATATATATATAGTCTTTAAACATGCCTGTTAATATACAAATAAAGCTAACAAATATCATTAATGGATGAATTTTAAAGATAGTCTTCATAATTCAACACTTTTCCATCTTTTTTATAAATTAAATATAAATTATTATTAACCGTTTCTCCAATTAATGAACCTTTTTTAACATAATCATATGGTTTTAAACTAGTATTTTTAACATTTCCATACCAAACATCAACACCATCAACTCCTTCAACAATAACCGTATTACCATAATTATCTTTCTTACCAATAAATACAACAACACCATCTTCTAAATTAGGAACCAAATAATTATTATCAACTTTCAATTTTACTCCATCTAAATATTTAGACTTAGAATTATACTTAAGCTTCTCATTAAAAACAGTTTTTAATTCTTCTTTTTCTAATTTATCACTAAAAGGAATTGGACTACCAAATTTATTTTTAAATACTTTATTTATTTTCGCAAACGTTATATTTTTTTCTAAAACATTTTTATAAAAAGATGTTTTTAATTTAGAATTACTTCTAAGTACAATTAATGTTGTCAAAGTTAAAATAACAACTATTAAAAATCTGCTTAATATTTTAGAAAAATCATAATTATTTTCTTCTTTTAATTCTTTTATTTTTTTGTTTTTCAAATGTTTCTTTAGTTCATCAATATCCATATTATCACCAATAAATAATATGCTTAATCATGTTTAATTATTCTTAATTTTCTAAAGAAAAAATAAAATATTGAAATATATATTAAATTAATAATTATGGAAT
>CAMOVA010000032.1 GCA_946626905.1 uncultured Bacillota bacterium
TAAAAGTTTTTAAAATCCTTAAAAAAAGAAAGAAAATATTATTTTCTTTCTTTTACTTTTTGTTTTAATTTATGAAGACTTGGATTATGTGTATCCATATATTCATCTATTATTTCATTATGTTTTTTCCAATCATCTTTTAATTCATCTGGACATTTCCAAAATTCACCTTCTGGACATTCATCACACCACATACAACTATATTCGTGACAATCTTTATAAAAATCAGGCAAATCATCTGGAAAAGGAAATCCATCAAATTTTGTACCATCTTCATTAATTATATCTAATCTTTCTATTGACATAATAACCTCCAATCAGAACGTATTATAACATTAATAATAAAAAAAGAAAAGACTGTTTACACAGTCATTAATTCTTCTTCTTTTACTTTTATTTTTTCATCTACTATTTTATTGTATTTATTTATTACTTCTTGTACTTCATCTTGAAGTTCTTTTACTTCATCTTCAGATACTTCTGATTTTTTAATATCATTATTAGCATCTTGTCTAATATTTCTTAAAGCTATTTTACATTCTTCACCTATAGTTTTAGCTTGTTTTACATATTCACGTCTTGTTTCTTCAGTTAAAGCTGGAATATTTAAAATTATAACTTCACCATTATTATTAGGTGTTAAACCTATATTAGATTCATATATAGCTTTTTCAATTAAAGATAAACATCCTTTATCATATGGCTTAATTTGTAATTGTCTTGCTTCTGGAACTGAAACAGTAGCTAATGATTTTAAAGGTGTTGGTACTTCATAATAATTTACCATAACAGCATCTAATATTGCTGGATTTGCACGTCCAGCTCTAATATTAGTTAATCTTTTATCCATTGATTCAATAGCCATTTCCATTTTTAATTCTGTATCATTTATAACATTATTCATTTTATTCCTCTTTTCTATTAATATTATATATGAATAAATAATTTAAGACAAGGAAATTTTTATTATTTTACAAAAAAATGAGTAAATTAATTACCCATTTGTTTTGCTACTTCTTCTGCAAAGTTTTCTTCTCTTTTTTCCATTCCTTCTCCTACTTCGAAACGGATCATATCTTTAATTTCTCCACCATTGTTTTTAACGAATGTTTTTACATTAACATCTCCATCTTTAACAAATGGTTGTTCTTCTAAGCAGATTTCTTTATAGAATTTGTTAATTCTTCCCATTACCATTTTTTCAGCTATTTCTTTTGGTTTTCCTTCATTCATAGCTTGTTCTGTTAAAATTTCTTTTTCTTTTTCAACTTCTTCAGCTGGTACATCTGATGTTCTAACATATGTTGGTCTCATAGCTGCAGCATGCATTGCTACATCTTTAGCAACATCTTCACTAACATTACTTACTACAGTAAGAACAGCGATTTTTCCACCCATATGAATGTATTCACCAAATGTTTCATTATCTTCTTTTTCTACTACTTTAAATCTTCTGAATGATAATTTTTCTCCGATTTTTGCAGTTTTTGATACTATTAAATCATTAATAGTTCCTTCACTTGTAGATAAATTTAAGGCTTCTTCTACAGTATTTACATTTCCATTAATTACTGCTGTTAAAATTTCATCTACTAATGATACGAATTCTTCATTTTTAGCAACAAAGTCTGTTTCTGAATTTACTTCAACAACAGCAGCTTTATTACCTTCTATTTTAATTGCAGCTAATCCTTCAGCAGCAATTCTATCAGCTTTTTTAGCAGCTTTCGAAATTCCTTTTTCCCTTAACCAATCTACTGATGCATTAATATCTCCATTATTTGCTTCTAATGCTTTTTTACAATCAAGCATTCCAGCACCAGTTTTTTCTCTTAATTCTTTTACAAGACTAGCACTTATCATATTCTATTCTCCTTTTCCTAAAGAAAGATGATATTACATCATCTTATTTATTTAAAGCTTCAATTAGTTCAGCTTTTTTCATTGTTGAATAACCTTTTACTTCTGCTTTTTTAGCCATTTCACGAAGTTCAGCAACTGTTTTACCAGTTAAATCTTCACTCTTAGTAGTTTCTTCTTTTTTGGCTTTTTCTTCTTTAACTACTTTTTTTGGCTCTTTTGCAGTTTTTTCTTCTTTAACAGCTTTTTTATCTTCTTTTACTGGTTTATTTGATTTTTTAGAATCCTTTTTATTTACAGTTTCTAATGCTTTTTCCATAATGTTAGAATCTTTAGATTTATCTCCTTCTTTAACATAATCAACTATTTTTCCACCTTGAGCTTCAACAATTGCATTAGCCATAACACCTGTAATAAGTTTTACAGCACGAATTGCATCGTCATTTCCTGGAATAACATAATCAACCATATCTGGATCACAATTTGTATCAACTATACCAAATACTGGAATATTTAATTTTCTAGCTTCTCTTATTGCGATTTCTTCTTTTGAAGGATCTACTATAAATAAGGCATCTGGTAATTTATACATATCTCTAATACCACATAATATCTTATTTAATTTTGCATATTCTTTCTTAATTCCAACAACTTCTTTTTTTGGAAGTAAATCAAATGTTCCATCTTTTTCCATTTTTTCGATTTCTTCTAATCTTTTAACTCTTCTTCTTATAGTTCTGAAGTTAGTTAAAGTTCCACCTAACCATCTTTCAGCAACATAATAAGAATTAGATCTTATTGCTTCTTCAGTAACAGCTTCACTTGCTTGTTTTCTTGTACCTACAAATAAAACTTTACCTCCATTAGCAGCTATTTTATTTAATGCTGCATAAGCTTCTTCTATTTTTTTAGCTGTTTTTTGTAAATCAATTATATAAATGTCATCTCTTGATGTGAAAATATATTGTTTCATTTTTGGATTCCATCTTTTAGTTTGATGACCAAAATGAACACCTGCTTCTAATAAATAACTCATTGACACTACTGCCATATTCTCTTCCTCCTTTTGTTAATTCCTCCATTATATCAACTCTCTACACCACCCTTAGGCACTAGGCATAGAAATCAATAATGTGTGTTTTTGAAAAAGCCATAATGATTATATCAAAAATTAATATATAATTCAAGGATAATTTATTATATTCTTTATATTTCTATTTCTTGAATTATAATTAATATCATAGGTTTACATTCTGTCTCTTTATATAAATATTTTCCTAATTTTTCTCTTATACCCATTTTAATTTTATTAAATTCAACAAATTTATTATTGATATTTTCATTTATCACTTCAAGTGATATTCTACTTGCTTCTTTTAATAAATCTCCATTTTCTTTTGCATAAACAAATCCTCTAGTAAAAATTTCTGGACCTGCCAATACTTTTTTAGTACGTTTATCAATAGTAGCACTAACAATAACAATACCATTATCACTTAATAATTCTCTATCTTTAATAACTAATTGTCCTATATCACCAACTATTTTTCCATCTATTAAAACATCTTCAACTGGAATTTTTTCATCGGTTTCAACTAGTTTACCATCTTTAAATAAAGTAACCATTCCATTTAATTTTAAGATAATATTATTATCATTATATCCTACTAATTTTGCATTATTTGCATTTGCAATTTGATGTCTATATTCACCTATTACTGGAAAATAGTATTTAGGCTTCATTAAATTTAACATCATCATCAAATCTTCACTAGATGCATGATTTGATAAACAACTATTTGGAACAATTATTAAATCAGCTCCTAATTTAGCTACAGCATCATATGTTCTAGCTGCACTTTTTTCCATACCCTCATATACAGGTGATGCGAAAACCACTGTATCTTTTTCAGTTATAGTTAAAAATTTGTCATATCCTTTTATTATTCTAGATATATTTGAGAAAGGTCTTTCTCTTTCATCAGAAACAATAACTATAACATCCTTATCATTAATATTTTTAATAGTTCCAATTCTATTTTTATTAAATTTAATATATTTCATATCAATAGCACTATTAATCATATTTTCAAGTCTTTTACCAAGAACAACAACTTTTCTTTTTGTTTTCATTACTTCATCTAATAATTCTTGTATTCTATAAAATTGTGTTTGTGAAATATTAAAAACAATTCTTCCAGGATGTTGATCTAAAGTCTTAGAAACAATTGAAGTAATTCTATTATTAGGTGCTGTATAACCTTTTTTATCTGCATATAATGATTCATTCATTAAACATAAAACACCTTTTTTACCAATATAAGCAAGTTTTCCTATATCCATACTATATGGACCACTCACTGTTTGATCAAAAACATAATTACCCGTATATACAATAGCTCCATCTTCTGTATCTAACACATAACATAAACTTCCTGGTACTGAATGTGTTACTGAAATTGGAAAAATATTTACAGAACCAAAATCAATATTTTTATGTGGCTCTATAACATGTAAATTATTAGAATTTATATTATTTTCTGCTAATTCTTGTTTTAAAATATCTAATGTAAATTGAGTTCCATAAACATTAAGTTCTGGTATTTCTGATAAGATATCAGGAATAGCACCCATTTGACCATCATGACCATGTGTAATAAAAATTCCCTTTATACGATCTTTATTATTCTTTAAAAAATCAAAATTTGGAATAATATAATCAACACCTAGCATTTTATCATCTGCATATTTAAGCCCTGCATCTAAAACAAAAATATCATCATTAACATCAACAATATACATATTTTTGCCATTTTCATTTAGTCCACCTAGACCAAATATTTTAATTTTACTCATAAACTCTCCTTTCTTTAAAATATAAAAAGACTTACTAATTATAGCACTTTTTATATATTTAGTCTAGTTTGACAATAAAACATCCTTTTTTTTAAATAATAACTAGACTTAAAAGTAAATATACTGTAAAATTATTCTAGGTGATAAAATGGTTAATTCTTTAGTAGATTTTTTTATAAATACATTTAGTTGTCTAAACAAAAATGTAACAATATTTATAATTTCATTGATGCCTATATTAGAACTTCGTGGAGGTCTTATAGCTGCATCTCTTTTAAAATTAAATTTATTTACAAGTTTTATTATTTGTTATATAGGTAATATTCTACCTATACCATTTATATTAAAATTTATTACTCCACTATTTGATAAATTGAAGAAAACAAAGCATTTGAAAAAACTTGTTACAAAATTAGAAAATAAAGCTAATAAGAAAAAAGATAAAGTACAAAAAAGCGAATTTATCGGATTACTACTATTTGTAGGAATACCTCTTCCAGGTACTGGTGCTTGGACTGGTTCATTAATAGCAGCCATGATTAATATGGATAAGAAAAAAGCATTATTAGCTACTGCCCTAGGAATATTACTTGCAGGTATAATAATGAGTATATTTTCTTATGGATTATTAGGTAATATTATAAAATAAATCTCGTATTTATTTTTTTTTATAGTTAATACTAATAATGGTAGTCTGTAGATAGGAGTTGATATATGAAAAAATTTCATAAATTATTAATATCTCTTCTTCTATCATTATATTTTATACCATATAATGTTCTTGCCTATTCTTCTTATATAATACCAGGAGGAGAAAATATAGGCATCACCATTAATTCAAAAGGAATAATGGTTATTGGTAAATATAAAATTAATGGGGATTTATTAAACAAAGATATTAAAACAGGTGATATTATCACTAAAATAAATGATAAAAAAATATCAACCATTAATGAAATGACTGAAACTTTAAATACTAAAGACAAATTTAAAATAACTTATGTACATAACAAAAAAGAAAAAACAACTAACTTAGAACTAATAAAAGAAAATGATACTTTGAAAACCGGATTATACGTTAAAGATAATGTAACAGGAATAGGAACTCTATCTTTCATAGATCCAGAAACAAAAAACTTTGGTGCTTTAGGGCATGAAATAACTGAAAAAAATACAGGAATAATGTTAGAAATTAAAAATGGAAAAATATATGAAAGTAATGTTACTAGAATTGATAAAAGTAAAGATGGAAATCCAGGAGCCAAAGATGCGACTATAAATACTGAAGAAATATTTGGTACAATTAATAAAAATACTACTAATGGAGTATTTGGAAAATATATAGATGAATTACCTAATAAACATAAATATAAAGTTGCTAAAACAAATGAAATTAAACCTGGAAAAGCAAAAATACTAACTGTTTTAAGTAATAAAGAGATTAAAGAATATGATATAAATATCTTAAAAATAAGTATTACTGATAATAATAAAAACTTGTTATTTGAAGTAACTGATAAAGAATTGTTAAATAAAACTGGTGGAATAATACAAGGTATGAGTGGTTCTCCTATTATACAAGATAATTATATTATAGGAGCAGTTACTCATGTGGTTGTTGATAATCCAACAAAAGGATATGGTATATTTATTACAAAAATGTTAGAAGAAGCAGAAAAAAAATAGAAATTATTTCTATTTTTTTATTCTTCTACATTAAAGTCTTCTTCTTCATTATTTTCTAATACAATCTTAGAAACTTGTTTTTCTATGTTTTTTAATTGTTCATCACATTCTTTAACTAGCTTCATAGCCTTTGTATATTTGTTAATAGATTCTTCTAAATCTATTTCTCCGTTTTCTAATTCATTTACAATATTTTCTAATTCTTTTATTTTTTCTTCAAATTTCACTTTTTCACCTCTTCTACTTTTGCAAGTACATATCCATCTTTAAATTTTGTTTTTATAGTACTTCCTTCTTTTACTTCTTTAGAAGAAGTAATTACTTTATCATCTATATATGTTAAAGTATAACCTCTATCTAACACATTCAAAGGATTAACAAGTTTTAATTTATCAATTATATTAGTTAATTTATTAGAATGTTCTTTATATAAATTAACTGGATTATTTAAAATATAATGATTTTTATAGTGATACAATTCTACTTTTGTTTTTTCTATTTTTGAATTAATTAAATTATTAATTTTTTCATTTAAAATATCTAATGTTTGTTTTTTATTTTCAAACATTATTTCTGGATTTTTAATAACAAAAGAATTTTTAACACTATCTAAATATAAAGATAAATAATTTACTTTCTTATTAATTGCTTCATTAAGTCTAATATTATATTGTTTTAAACTATGCATAATATCAGCAATATTAGGTACCGCTACTTCAGCAGCTCCTGTTGGAGTTGGCGCTCTAAAATCAGCTACATAATCAATAATAGTAAAATCAATTTCATGACCAACCGCTGAAATAACAGGTGTAGAACAAGCAAAAATTGTTCTAGCAAGTTCTTCATCATTAAAGCAATTTAAATCTTCAAAAGAACCTCCACCACGACCAACAATTAATACATCTAAATTATATTTATCTGCTTGTTTTACTTTATCTACTATATCTAAAGAAGCATTTTCACCTTGGACTAAGCAAGGAAACAAATATGTTTCACATAATGGGAATCTTCTTTTAATAGTTGATAATATATCTTTAACAGCAGCACCTGTACTAGCTGTTACAATACCTACTCTTTTAGGAATTTTTGGTAATGGTTTTTTATACTTTTCATCAAACAAACCTTCTGCTTGTAATTTTTTCTTTAATTTTTCAAAAGCAATATATAAATTACCTACACCATCTTCTTGCATATCTGATACATATATTTGGTAACTACCAGAAGATTCATAAATTCTAATACTACCTTCAACAAGCACTTTAGTACCTTCTTTAGGAATAAAGTTTAATTTAGTTGTATCACGTTTAAACATAATAGCATTTATCTTACTATTATCATCTTTAATAGAAAAATAATAATGTCCAGATGTATGTGCTTTAAAATTAGAAATTTCACCTTTTAAATATACTTTTATTAAATTAGGATCTTGTTCAAATTTAAACTTTAAATATTTAGTAATGGCTGATACTGTTAAATACTTATCATTCATTTATTTCATTATGAAGCACATTATCTAATACTCCATTAATCATCTTTCTAACTGAATCATCACTATAAGTTTTAGCAAGTTCTACTGCTTCATTAATACAAACTATATTAGGAGTATCTGTATATAATAATTCATATAAACCCATTTCTAATATAGCTTTATCAGTATTACCTAAACGGTTAATACTCCAACCATCTAAATATTTATTTGCCATATCATCTAACTCTTGTTCATGAGTTATTACACCATAAACTATTTCTTTTACAAACTCATTATCTACTTCTAATACTTCTTTAATTACATTATCTACTTGATAATCTATTTTATTTTTTTTATACATATTTATTTGATATAAAATTGTCATAATACTTACTCTTAATTTACTTCTATGCATTTCCATTTTATCACCTAACTAATTCTATCATAATTTATTTAATTTATCAAAAAATTCGATATCATATCCGATACATTATATAAAGTATCAGATATATAATATAATTTATCTAAAATAAATTTATTCTTTGTATTTTTTGTATTTATCTTTAAAATAAACCCATCATCACATTTGATTATTTCATAATCTTTAGTATATCTTGAATATCTTTTAGCTATAAGATTTAATATATTCTTCGTTTTAGAAAAATAATATATTTTATCATTATTTATATATATACTATCTTTTATAAAATGTTTTAAATACTTTTCTACAGTATTAGCATTTACTAACATATAATCAATTCTTTTTTTCTTATATTTTTTTCTAAGACTTTTGACACTTATCCTTTTATTAAATCCAAATAGTTTATTAGAATCAATTTTATTATTAAAAGATTGTAATAAATCAACACTTTTAATTTTTGAATTTTTATTAAAGGCATTTAAAATATCTTCATCATTTATTCCAACACCTATAACACTACCAGACATATTTTTGACATATTTTACTAATGTACTATTAATTTTCATCTAATCACCTACTATTTGATTTACTATATAACTTGTAAGTAAAAGTCCTGCTGTAGCAGGAACAAATGAATTTGAAGCGATTGTTTTACCACTTACATTAACTTGTTCTTTACTACACACAACGGGTATTTTACCTTTTAATTTTTCATGTTTTACCATATTTCTTAAAACTTTAGCAATTTTATCATATGATGTTTTTCTTAAATCTGTAATTTCTAATTTAGATGGATCCAATTTAAATCCTGTACCCATACATGATATAAATTTAATGTTTTTAGATAGGCACTGTCTTATTACTTCTTCTTTTACAGAAATAGTATCACATGCATCTATAACATAGTCATAATCACTTATATTTAAAATATCAAAATTAGATACACTTATTTTTTCTTTTATTGTTTTTACTTTACAATTTGGATTTATGCTTTCTATTCTTTTTTTAAATTCATCTACTTTTAATTTACCAATATTATCATTATTAGATATTAATTGCCTATTTAGATTAGTTATATCAATCTTATCATAATCAACAATAGTTATTTCTTCAAAACCACTTCTTACTAAACTCTCTAGAGTATATCCACCTACTCCTCCAATACCAATTAGTAAAACTTTAGTTTTTTTAATTTCATCTATCTTATCTTTTCCAATTAATAATTCTAATCTATCAAGCATAAAATCACCACTTATATTTTATCAAATTA
>CAMOVA010000033.1 GCA_946626905.1 uncultured Bacillota bacterium
ACATTAGGAATGCAATATATTAAAGGTTATTATAGGTTTTTATTTAAAAAAAATGGAAATAAATTTATATTATGTATTACTACTCTACTTTGTTTCATATGTGGTAATTATATATTTAAGATTGGGGATGATTTTATGATTTATAAACTTCCTTTTATTCTTTCAATTTCCTTTATTATGTCATTACTACTTTATTTCAAAATAAAAAAAACCTAATTATTTAATTAGGTAATAACCACCAAATATAATTACAGCAGTCATAAGTAATAGTCCTATAAAGACTATTATTTTTTTTAGAATATGTCTTGATTTCTTTTTATTTAAGATATCTTGAGCATCTTCAAAATCATCTTTACTGAAATTTAAACTTGATGTATAAAATGAATTATCTAAATTAAGTGGTTTAGATTCTTGTTCTTGATATTGACGTGCTTGCTTTAATAATTCTTGAACTGATTTACTTGATTCTAATTTATCATCATTTAAGTTTAACATATCAAGACCTAGTTCATTATCACTAAGTTTATTTAATTCACTCATATTTGTGATTGTATTTATTAATTCTTTTAATTCTTCTTCTTGTTCAAATTCTCTATTTTTTATTTTTTCTTCATTATGAAGTTGTAGATTTTTAAGAATATTATAATTTGTATTATCTAAACTTCTAGGTGTATCTGATACAGGTTTTTTATCTCTAGCTTTATTTAATATATCTCTTATATCATATATTTTTTGTTCTTTTTCAACAAAGTCTTTTGTTGTTTCTGGAATATCTTCTTCTTCATCAGAGAATTTGAATTTTCTTCTTCTACTATATTCTTCTCTATTTTTAATAGTATTTCTTAGTTTGGCAAGATCTATTTCATTATTTCTATCTATAGTAGCTATACCTTCAATATTTGAGTAAGAAGCATCATCATAAATATTGTCATATATTGTTCTATTTTTTTCACTTCTTTTCAATGTTGTTTTTGTGTTTTTATAATATTTCTCCATCCTGCTTACCATACTATCACCTATAAATAATAATAACATATTTTGTCTGTTTTTGAAACCTTTACTTGCATTTAATTTATTTTTTTTTTATAATTATTTTAGGAGGATTTATGGAAAAGATAAAAGTTAACGAAGATATGTGTATAGGATGCGGTGCTTGTACAGCAATCGCTAGTGATGTATTCTCTTTTAATGATGATGGGTATGCAAAAGCAGATGAAAACAATAATGTTCTTGATAATATGGATGAAAACTTAAAGAATGATTGTTTAGACGCTATGGAAAGTTGTCCAGTTGGCGCTATTGTTAAAGAAGAAGAATAAAAAAACTCATTTAATATGAGTTTTATTTTTTTGCTTCATTATATAATTTTTTTACTTCTTTTGGATTTAATGTACGATATTCTCCTGATTTCAAATTATTAACATCTAAATAAGAGTATTTTTCTCTTTTTAGTTTTAATACTTTATATCCTATACTTTCAAACATCTTTTTTACTTGATGATTTTTTCCTTCATGTATTGTTAGTTCTACAATTGATGTATCTGTTTTTTTATCATATTTTTTTATTTTTGCCTTACATTTACTTGTTTTTTTATTATCTATTATTACACCTCTTTGTAGTTTATTTATTTCTACTTTTCCTATTAATCCATTTATTTTAGCAATATATACTTTATCTATATTTGATTTAGGATGCATCAATAAATTAGCAAGTTCTCCATCATTTGTTAATATAATAGCTCCAGTTGTATCATAATCAAGTCTACCTATTGGATATATTCTAGTTGTTGTTTCTATTAAATCTACTACTGTAGTTCTTCCTTTATCATCAGTTACTGATGATATAACTTCTCTTGGTTTATTTAATAAATAATATTCTTTTTTTTCTTGTTTTAATGGCTTATTATTTATCATTATAGCAGCATTACCATCTACTTTTAATCCTAGTTCTAAAACAGTTTCTCCGTTTACTTTTACTAGTCCTTGTTTTATAAGTTCTTCTGCTTTTCTTCTTGAACAATAACCACTATTAGCTATTACTTTTTGTAATCTTTCCATATCGCACCTCTTTAACATTATAAAAAAAAAAAGAATTATTTACAAGTAAATCCTTCTTTTTTTCTTGCATCTTTAGTTTTCTTATAATCAGCTTTTCTCTCAATGCTTAATTTTCTTAAATCAGAATCACTAACTTTAGCTACGTCAGCTTTCATAACAATTTTAACACCATCGTCTGTTTCTTTTGATTCAAAAGTAACACCTTTCATGTTATCATATGCTTTGTATTGATTTTTGATTGAAGACATGAAAATTGATTTATAACTTTTATAAGTATCGCTAATAGCTACATCGATAGTTGCTTCGTATTTTTTAACTTTGCTTCCATCAAATGTAACTTTTTCTTCTTCTTTCATTTCAATTCCTGTAGATTTTTCAGTTCTTGTACAAGTTAATGTTTTTGTTTTAGAACATCCTGCAAATAAGATTAAACTTGAGAATAAAGATACAAGTAGTACTTTCTTTTTCATAAATACACCTCGTTTTAATTTTACCATATCTGAATTCATATTTCAACAAATTTTTTGATTTTACTTTACTAAATTTAATAATTTAGCTATTATATATATATGAATGAAATTGAATTAATGAACTATTATAATAAGTTTAATGAGGATAAACGTTTAAATACAAGACATGGTAACATTGAATTTATAACAGCTATCCACTATATTGAATCATATTTGAAAAATTTTAATGATCCTAAAATTATTGATATAGGTGCAGGCACTGGTAAGTATAGCGACTATTTTGAAAAATTAGGATATAGTGTTACTGCTGTTGAACTTGTTAAACATAATCTAAAAGTTATAGAAAAGAAAAACAAAAATATTAAAACTTTTTTAAGAAATGCGACTAATCTAAAAGGTATAGCTGATAATTCATATGATATCACTTTGCTTTTTGGCCCACTTTATCATTTATTAACTGATGAAGAAAAAATAAAAGCTATAGAAGAAGCAAAACGTGTTACTAAAAGAGGAGGTTTAATTTTTATTAGTTATTATATGAATGAATATGCGGTTATTAATTATGGTTTTATTGAAGGTAATATTAAAGAATCTTTAAAAAACAATTTAATTGATAATAATTTTCATATTATTCATGATAAAGATAACTTATATTCAATGGTTAGATTATCTGATATCAATAGATTTAAAGATATTACTAATTTAACTAGATTAAAGATAGTAGCTCAAGATGGTCCTACCGAATACATGAAGAAAATTATTAATAAAATGGATGATGAAACATATAAATTATTTATTGATTATCATTTTTCAACTTGTGAACTTCCTGAACTTTTAGGAGCAAGCAGACATATATTAGATATATTAAAAAAGGATGAATAATTATTCATCCTTTTTATTATACTTATCTAAGAAATTGTATTTTTCATTTCCTTTTTTATATCCAACAACACAGTTTAAATTAACGTTTGTCATACTTGTAAAAATATTGTCATCTATATTAGGATTTTTATTTTTTAATTCTTTTATAAGCTTCTTTATTTCTTCTCTTTTACTATCTGTTTTATTTAAGGCATAATCTTCTGTGAATCTACATGCACAGTTTAAGAATTTTAAATCATTACTTTTAACCCAACTTAATATATTTTCTTCTTTAATAAAATATAATGGTCTAATAAGTTCTAATCCTTCAAAGTTTTCGCTAGGTAATTTAGGCATCATTGTTTTAACTTCTGATCCATAAAATATTGAAAGTAAAGTTGTTTCTATAACATCATTAAAGTGATGTCCTAAAGCTATTTTATTACATCCTAGTTCTTTAGCCTTACTATATAGATATCCTCTACGCATTCTAGCACATAAATAACATGGACTTTCTTTTATATCTTTTACAATATTAAATATATCACTTTCAAATATTTCTATTGGAATATTTAGTTTTTTAGCATTTTCTTTTATTAATTCTAAATTTGTTTCATTATATCCTGGATTCATTACTACATAATGTGCTTGAAAAGGAAATTTACCATGTCTTTGTAATTCTTGTATACATTTTGCGAGTAAAAATGAGTCTTTGCCTCCTGAAATACAAACCATAATTTTATCATTTTCATTTACTAATTCATATTCTTTTACTGCTTTAACAAATTTACTCCATATTTCTTTTCTATATGTTTTTATTATACTTCTTTCTATTTCTTTATATTTTTCCATTTTATTCACCAATATTGTTTATATAATTAACTGCTTCTTTAGCAGCTATTGCTCCATCACTTGTAGCTGTTACTAATTGTCTTAATTTCTTAGTTCTAATGTCTCCAGCCACAAATATTCCATCTATATTTGTATGACATTTTTCATCTGAAACTATATATCCATTTTGATCTTTTTCTACAATATCAAATAAACAATCTGGTTCTTGACCAATTGCGATAAAAAGTCCTGATACTTCTAATGTTTTATCTGATAATTCTATACTTGTTAATACATCCTCATAATTTAATTTTGTAACTTTACTATTTAGTAGTATTTCTACATTATCTAAGTTAGTTAATTTATTATAAGTAGACATATCTCCTCTTATATTTTCACTTCTATTTATTAAGTATACTTTTTTAGCTAAATTTGATAGATATAATGCATCTTCTAGTGCAGTATTACCGCTTCCTACTACTGCGACATCTTTATCTTTATAAAAAGCTCCATCACAAGTAGCACAGTAAGATACACCTTTACCTATTAATTCTGTTTCACTTTCTAATCCTAGTTTTCTATGTTTAGTTCCACTACATATTATAATTGTTTTTGATTCATATTTATCTTTATTTGTTATTACTTCTTTTCTTTCTGTTATAGTTTCTACTTTTTCAAATTTAACTTCTACACCTAATTGTTTAACTTGTTCATACATTTTAGTTGCAAGTTCAAAACCACTTATATGTGGTAGTGCTGGAAAATTTTCAATATCTGCAGCATTAACTATTTGTCCACCATAAGCATTTCCTTCTAATAATAGTACTTTTTTATTTGCTCTTTTTGCATATATTGCAGCTGTCATTCCGGCAGGTCCTGCACCTATAATTATAATGTCATACATAGTATCACCTCTACGAACTGATTTTATCAAAGATATAATAAATATGTCAATAAAAAAGCAGTGATATAACTGCTTTTTATTCATTTCCTTTTAAACTAGTAACCATATCAATATTTTTTATTTTACGAGCTAAGAATCTTGAAACTATATATGAAATAGCAAATGTTCCTAAAGCTGAAATAATATATGTTTTTCCTGTTATACTAGCGCCAAAATCATAATGTTCTTCTATAGCTGTTTTAAATAACCAATCAGTTAAATAATAACCAAATGGTAATCCTATTATAATTGATATGATTGCTATCCAATTATTTTGTTTAACAAATATTTTTTTGATTTGTGAATCTTTAAATCCTAATACTTTTAATGTAGAAAATTGATATTGTTTTTCTGTATAAGAAAGTATTCCTAAATTATATATTATTATACTTCCTAATATTATAGCTATACCTATTATTAATACCAACATTGTTTTCATCATTGAAAGCATTTCATTCATACCATCTTTTAATGCATCTATATCTTGAATAGATTCAATGTTTTTTATTTCTTTAACATTTTTTAAATTGTTATTTGTATATATTGAATCGGGAACATATTTTATTCCTAGACTTTCTAAATACTTTCTAGTCATAGTAATATTTTGATTTTGTGGATCCTTATTAAATCCTATAATTTTAGATTTATAATATTTTTTATCACCATATATATGCCAAGTAACTTTATCACCTAATTTATAACCTTTATTTTTAGCAAGTTTATATGTTACAAATATTCCATTATCTTTAGGTTTATTAATAAATTTATTTTTATTATCAACAAATCTAACATAATTATCCGCATCAGTAACAAATATATTATTTGATTCTCTAACGCCATCAGTTTTTATTTCAATTCCTAGTGTTTGTGATGTATAGTTACCATATCTATCTGTTAGTATTTTTAATTCTTTTTCATTAATATCTTCTTTTATATTTAATTTATAATCAAAATTATATAATTTTTCAAATTGTAAATCCACAAAGAAATTCATTGAATCTAACATACCTAAAGCACATACTATTAGCATTGAACAACCTACTACACCAGCAATTCCTGTTACTGTTCTCATCTTATTTCTAAGTATATCTCTTATATTCCAAATGCTTTCAAAAGGTAGCTTTTTAAATATTTTATGTTTTGTTATATTTAATGCTTTACCTTTAATACTTGGTATCTTATTACGTAGTGTCTCAGCCGGATTTTCTTTTAGAATTGTTCTTCCTGTTATATAAGTTATTAATAAAACTACGAGTACTACTAAAATAGCAACTATATAACTACTATTATTCATAACTGGATGTCCATTAGGTATTTCAAACATTGTCATTTCAAGGCCAATAAATACATTACCTATAAAGAAGTATCCAAGTAATAGTCCCATTACACTAGCAAATAGAGATATCCAAACTCCATATCCTATATAATGGAATAATATTTTATTATTACTAAATCCTAAAGCTTTTAATGTTCCTATTTGGACTCTTTGTTTTTTAACAACTCTAGTCATTGTTGTTATAACTGAAAGCATTGCGATAAACAAAAATAATCCTGAAAAAACTCCTACATATGTTTTTCCTTCATCAATTTCCCCTTGATATGCTGTATAAGATGAAGTATCTTCTATATTAATGATTGCTAATGCATTGGATATATTGTCTTCTATTTCTTCTTTAACATGATTTCTGTTATCTTTAACATCTACCATTATAGAAGTATATGGTAGATTTAAATCTTTTATTTCATTAACTGAAAGATAAGCAAAACCAAATTCTTTTCTATCTGGATATAATTCTGATTCATCTCTAACATCATATAAATGATCTGGAACATTTATTAATCCTAATACTTTTTCTTGTAATTCTACATTTTCATACTTAACTAATATAGTATCCCCAACTTTTATTTTATTTTCTTTAGCATAAAAGTTATCTAACCAAACACCTGATTTATCTTGATCAAAACCTATACCATCATATACATAAAATTTAGATATATTATTTGATTCTATAAAATTAATAAGTAGTGTTTTATCATTATCTGTTAGGCCTGTTAAAGATATTTTACCTTCTGCATCTTTAACATTTTTAATATCTTTAATTTTTCCTAAATCTTCTTTATTTAAAGAACCCATAACATTTAAATCTTGTAGATTGTTTTCTGTATAAAACTTATCTGATGTTTTTTTCATACCACTCATATATGCTTCTATACCAGAATAAGCCATCACACCGATCATAATCATTAAAAATATTGTAATAAATTGTGATAAGTTTTTTCTAATATCTCTAAACATTTTTCTATATAACATATTACCACTTAACCTCATCTATTTTTTTAGGTTGTTTATTTATTATATTAGATTCAACTTTACCATTCTTTATTTTAATAACTCTGTCTGCTATATCAGCTATTAATGAATTGTGTGTAACAATAATTACTGTTGTATCATTATCTGCTTGTTTTTTTAAAAGTTTAAGTACATCTACACCTGTTTTTGAGTCAAGCGCCCCTGTAGGCTCATCACAAAGAAGTATTTTAGGATTCTTCATAATAGCACGAGCTATACTAACTCTTTGTTGTTCTCCACCTGATAATTCTTGTGGGAATTTATTAGAATGCCTACTTAAGCCTACGCTTTTTAATACTTCTTTTGATTTTTTAGAAGTATTAGTAACATCTTTTATTAAATTAACATTCTCTTCTACTGTTAATGTAGGCATTATATTATAGAATTGAAAAATAAATCCTACTTCATCAGCTCTATATCTAGTTAATTCTTTATCATTATATTTTGCTATATCATTTTCTCCTATTTTAATACTTCCACTTGTTGCTTTATCCATACCACCAAGTAAGTTTAATAATGTAGATTTTCCTGCACCTGAAGGTCCTAATATAACAACAAATTCACCTTGTTCTATACTTAAATTCACTCCATCTAAAGCATTAAATTTTTGTTCTCCTACTATATATGTCTTTTTTAAATTTTTTATTTCTATAAAATTTTTCATATTACCTCCTAATGTGAAACATATTTCATATTAATTATATTCTTCTTATAAAAAATAGTCAATAAAAATATGAAAAAATATTCACATTTTTGAAATTTGTTGTTATAATTAATATAGGAAGTGAAAATATGGATATAATTAGAGAGCCTAAACAACAAAGAGCTATCGAAAAAAAAGAAAGAATTATTAAAGCTGGTTTTGATTTAATTTGTGAAAATGGTTATCACAATATAAATACTGCTCAAATAGCTAAAAAAAGTGGTGTTTCTACTGGAATAATCTATCAATATTTTAATGATAAACATGATATTTTTATGGAAGGATTAAAAAAATATGGAGATAATGTTTTTTCTCCAGTTATAAAAATTCCTAAACAAAAATTAAATAAAGATAATTATGAGGTTATTATAAATAACTTAATAAATGAGTATATTAAAAACCATAAGTTATCTAAGACTGCCCATGAAGAAATTATGGCTATGGTTCATTCTGATAAGGATGTTGCTAATTATTTTTATAATCGCGAAATAAATATAACTAATAATATTAAAGATTATTTATTAGAAAGTGGTTTTAAAGATAATAATCTTTCTGAAAAAGTTCATATTTCTATAAACATTATTGATAATTTATGTCATGAATTAATATATCATCATCATAAAGAAATTAGTTATGATGACATGACTAAGATAGTTATACAAACTATTAAAGATATTTTTAAAGGAGACTATTAAGTCTCCTTTTTCTATATTATAGCAAAATAAAATCCTTGTAAAACAAGGATTAAATTACAAATGGTCGGGAAAACAGGATTTGAACCTGCAACCCCTTGGTCCCAAACCA
>CAMOVA010000034.1 GCA_946626905.1 uncultured Bacillota bacterium
TGACTAAAATAAGAAGTGAAAAAGAAGTAATAGAATATTTAAAAAAACAAGAAATAGATAATGAGACAATAAATAGAATTATTACTAATTTAAAGGATATTAAGTTAATAAATGATGATGTGTATTTTAAATCATATATTATAGATAGAATTAATTTATCAACAGATGGACCTAAAAAAATAAAAGAACATTTAATAAACAATAATATAACTGAAGAAAAAATCACTAATGAATTAGATAAATATGAAAATGAATTTAAAATAAAATTAGAAAAATTAGTAAATAAAAAAATTAAAAATCCAAAACAATCAGAATATGCTTTAAAACAAAAACTATTAAGTTACTTTATAAATTTAGGTTATTATAAAGAACAAATAGAAAGTGAATTAAATAAAGTGAATATTAATTCTTCTGATGCTTTAAAAATAGAATATGAAAAACAATTAAGAAAGCTAAGTAAGAAATATGATGGTGATGAATTAATATTTAATATAAAAAATAATTTATATAAAAAAGGATATAAATTAGATGAAATAAAAAAGGTGATAGAATGAAAAAACCAGAGTTATTAGCTCCAGCTGGTGATTTAGATAGTTTTTATGCTGCTATTAAAGGTGGATGTGATGCTGTTTATATTGGTGGATTAAATTTTGGAGCACGTGCTTATTGTAAAAATTTTAATAATGAAGAAATGATTGAAGCTATAAAGTATGCTCATTTATATGGTGTAAAAGTTTTTGTGACCGTAAATACTATGATAACAGAAATGCTTGTAAAGCCATTTATAGAGTATATAGATTTTCTTCACCACAATAATGTAGATGGAATTATTATATCTGATATTGGTATGATTGATTATTTAAGAAAAACATATCCTAATTTAGATATACATGCTTCAACACAAATGAATATTCATAATTTAGAAGGTGCTAAATTCTTAGAAAGTTTAGGATTAAAACGTATTGTATTAGCTCGTGAAACTAGTATAGAACAAATAGAAGAAATAAAAAATAATACTAATATTGAAATAGAAGTATTTGTTCATGGAGCACTTTGTATTTCTTATTCGGGTCAATGTTTAATGAGCAGTTTAATAGGTGGTAGAAGTGGTAATAAAGGAACATGTGCACAGTGTTGTCGTATGAAATATGATTTTTATCATGAAGATAAAAAAATGAATAAAGAAAAATATTTATTAAGTACTAAAGATTTAAATACTTTAGATAACATTGATAAACTTATAGATATAGGTGTTGATTCTTTTAAAATTGAAGGAAGAATGAAAAGTAAAGAGTATGTTTATACTGTAACAAAATTATATAGACAAGCTATTGATAATTATTTTAATAATAAGAAAGAAAAGATATTAACTGATGATTTACAAAAAATATTTAGTAGAAAGTATACTAAAGGTTTCTTATTTTCTGAAGATAATAACAATTTTATTAATACATTAAGACCTAATCATTTAGGAATTGATATAGGAAAAGTAATTAAATACAATAAAGGTATAGTTACTATCAAATTAAATGAACAACTTAATTTAAATGATGGTGTAAGAATATTATGTGATGATGAAGATGTTGGATTTATTGTAACTAAAATGAAAGTAAATGGTTCATATAAACAAGTTGCTAAAGAAAATGATTTAGTTGAAATCAAGATAGATAAACCAGTAAATGTTAATTCAAAAGTTTTAAAAACAAAAGATAGTTTATTAATGAAAGCTCTTGATGATCAAATAAAAAATACTGATAGAAAAGTAAGTATTAATGCAGAAGTAAAATGTAAATTAAATGAACCAATTTTATTACATATTTCTGATTCAGTAAATGATATTGAAGTTACTAGTGATTATTGTTGTGAAAAAAGTAATAATATTAAAACAAGTGCAGAAGAAATATCTAAGCAAATAAATAAACTTGGTAATACTGTATATAAAATAGATGATTTAAAAATCACAATGGATGATGATATTTTTGTTAATATAAAGTATTTAAATGAAGTAAGAAGAAAAGCGGTAGAATTACTTAATGAAAAAAGATTATATAAAATACCATATAAAAAGAATGAGTATTTTATAGAAGTTAAAGATTTTGAAAAAACTAAAACATATACTTATTTAATTCATGATATTGATTCATATAATAAGATTAAAGATCAAGCAAAAGAAATAATAGTTGATAATATAGATTTATATAATAGTATTAAAGATGATAGATTGATTTTGAAAATTCCTAGAATTATTAACAAATATCAAGATTATAATATTAAAGTCTTAGTTTCAGAATATGGTTCTTTATCAAAATATAAAAATAAGAATACAGATTTTTCTTTTAATGTGGCTAATTCTTATTCAGTAGCGTTCTTACATAGTATTGGTGTAGAAAAGGTAACATTGTCATTAGAACTTAATAAAAAAGAAATAGAAAAATTAATAAATAATTATGTGGATAGATATGATAAAAAGCCTAATTTAGAAGTTATAATATCTTCATATCCAGAAGATATGGTATCAAAGTTTAATTTGGTTAAATATTTTAATGTCCCAAATAATGATAATTATTTAGTAGATAAGTTTAAAAATAGATTCCGTATAAAAATAAATAATGATTTGATGTATATATATCATTATAAAAAAATAGAAATAGATGATTATAGAGAATTGTTTGATTTGGGAGTAAATAGTCTTAGAGTAGAAGAGGAGTAATTATGGAAAAGAATAATTTAACGGAAGAACAAATAGAAGAGTTAAAAGAACAAACAATAAATAGAGTTAATAAAATAACACCTATAGTTTTTAAAATAAGAGGTTTAATAATGGGGTTACCATTTATATTTATTGGTCTAGTGTTTTTCTTAGTATCAACAATAGGTATTATTAATAATGAAAATAAAGTTAAGGATGGTATAACTATT
This sequence comes from uncultured Bacillota bacterium, assembly GCA_946626905.1. Lineage (GTDB taxonomy): Bacteria > Bacillota_I > Bacilli_A > RF39 > UBA660 > OMSK01. The sequence goes on from CAMOVA010000034.1 coordinate 2,920, forward strand.
ACGGGTACTTTAGTAAAAACAGAAAAGCATCTTGATACTAAATATTATGATGCTACTTATCAATATGTTGTTGATGGTAAAAAATATGAAGTTTTAGATGATACTTTATATACTGAAATTAATGATATAGATAAGACAAAAGAAATTAAATATAATAAAGAAAATCCAAAGAAAGCTATAGTTAAATCTAATAATGGTTTTTCTCTAATATTATTTGGTATAACTGCAATAGCTATAGGAATAATTGTTATTTATATGAATTATAAGTCAAGTAAAAAGAAGCTTGATAAAGAAATATTAAACTAAATATAGGAAAAACCTATATTTTTTTTAAAATTTATTCTATAATATACTTAGGTGGTTTTATGGAGGAAAGAATTCTAGAAATACTTAAAAGTGATAATAAAGCTTATGAAGTTAATGATTTATTTAATAAGTTAGGATTAAAATCAGTAGATGATTTTAAAGAGTTAGTAAAAACATTGAATAAGATGGAAGATAATTTACAAGTTTATAGAAGTAATAAAGATAAATTTATGCTTTTTACTAATAGTAATTTAAAAATAGGAAAGTTAGAAGCAACAACTAAAAATTATGCTTTTGTTGATATTGAAGGTGATGAAGATATTTTTATACCACCATCATGTATTAATAATGCAATTGATGGAGATATAGTAGTTGTTGAAATAACAAGCAAAAAAGGTTTAAGATTAGAAGGTAGAATTGTAAAAATAAAAGAAAGAAATCTTAAACAATTAGTTGGAGAAATATATTATGATAAAGGTAATATATGTGTTAAGCTTGATAATGATAAATTAAAAATAAATGTTGTTATTGATAAAAAGAATGCTAAAGGAGCTTTAGAAGGTCATAAAGTAGTTGTTAAAACAACAACTAAACTACAAGGTAATACTTACATGGGTGAAGTATTAAAAATAATAGGACATAAAAATGATCCAGGCGTTGATATTTTATCAATTACAAATAAATTAGAAATAGAGGATACTTTTTCTCCTGAAGTAATGCAAGAACTAGATTATATACCAGATGAAGTTAAAGAAGAAGAAAAAGTTGGTAGACGTGATTTAAGAAACCAAATGATCTTTACAATAGATGGTGATGATACTAAAGATATAGATGATGCTATTAGTTATAAAAAGTTAAAAAATGGTAATCATGAGTTAGGAGTTCATATAGCAGATGTTTCTTATTATGTTAAGGAAGGATCTAAATTATATGAAACAGCTATGAATAGAGGAACTAGTGTTTATTTAGCAGATAGAGTAATTCCTATGCTTCCTCATAAATTATCAAATGGAATTTGTTCATTAAATCCAAATGTTGATAGATTAGCAATTTCTTGTGTTATGGAAATTGATAATGATGGTAATGTTGTTGATTATGATATATTTGAAAGTGTTATAAATTCTAAAAAACAAATGACATATAAAAATGTTAATAAGATTTTAGAAGAAGGTATAGTACCAGATGGTTATGAAGAATATGAATCAACTATTAAAGATATGAAAGTATTAGCTGATATTTTAAGAAAGAATAAAGAAAATAGAGGATATATTGATTTTGATATTGATGAAGCTAAAATAATTGTAAATGAAAAAGGTGAAGCTATTGATATAGTTTTACGTGAACGTGGAGCAGGTCAAAAACTTATTGAAGACTTTATGATTGCAGCTAATGAAACAGTTGCATCACATATTTATCACATGGATCTACCATTTATATATCGTGTTCATGGAGAACCAAATGAAGAAAAAATAAATCAATTTATGGATTTTGTAGGAACTTTGGGATATACATTAAAAGGTAAAATAAAGAATTTATCACCAGTTGCTTTACAAAAATTATTAGAACAATTAAAGGATGTAAAAGAATATCAAATCCTATCATCTTTATTACTTAGAAGTCAAAAGAAAGCAATTTATGATACTGTTAATATAGGGCACTTTGGACTTGGAAGTACATGTTATACACATTTTACATCTCCAATAAGAAGATTCCCAGATACAACTGTTCATAGATTACTAAGAAAATATTTATTTAATCATCAATTGGATTCAAGTTCAATTAAAGCAGAAGAAAATAAGCTACCACAAATAGCAGATCATTCTTCTAAAAAAGAAAGAGATTCGGTTGAATGTGAAAGAGAAGTAAATAAAATGAAAATGGCTGAATATATGGAAAACCATATTGGAGAATCATATGATGGTATGGTTAGTGGTGTAGTAAGTTATGGAATGTTTATAGAATTATCTAATTTAATTGAAGGATTAGTTAGAGTAGAAGACATTGAAGGAGATTATTATACATTTGATGAAGCTACAATGTCATTAGTTGGAAAGAGTAATAAAAGAGGATTTAGACTAGGTGATAATGTTAAAGTATTAGTAAAAGACGCTAATAAAGAAGCAAGAACAATTGACTTTGTATTAGACACTGAAAAAAATAGAAATATATATATGAAAAGGAAATAGGATATGGCTAGACGAAGTAAAAGAAAAATTAAATATGGTAATTTGTTATTATTTATAATATTTGTTTTATTAGTTGCTTTTGGTGTTAAAGAAGGATGCAAGTATGTTTCTAAAACAGGCAATAAAATAATGAAGAAGATAAAAGTAAATGAGGAAGTTAAAGAACAAAATTATAAATTATCTTTATTTGCTGTTGGTGATGCGCTTATTCATAATGGAGTATATATGGATGCTGATACTGGTAAAAAAGGTTCAGATGGATATGAAGCTTATAATTTTAAGCCAATGCTTACATATATAAAAGATATTGTAAAAGATTATGATTTAGCGTTCTATAATCAAGAAACTGTTATTGGAGGTAAGAATTTAGGATTATCTAATTATCCATGCTTTAATTCTCCGGATGAAATAGGACTTGATATGATTGATGCAGGATTTAATTTAGTTAATTTAAGTACAAACCATTCAAAAGATAAAGGAATTCCAGGTTTAAAATATTCTTCAGCATTTTGGCAAAAACAAAGTAAAAAAGGTATTTATTCAGTGGGAAGTTATGTTTCAGAAGCAGAAAGAACAAAGCCAAAATATGCAGAAAAAAATGGTATTAAGTATGCATTACTTGGATATGCTACTGTAACAAATGGATTTACAATAAGTGATGAAGATTCACATTATTGGGTATTATATGATAAACAAAAAGTAAAACAAGATATTGAAAGAATTAAAGATAAAGTTGATGTTATCATTGTATCAATGCACTGGGGTACTGAATATACACATGTTCCAACTGAAGAAGAAAGAGAAATAGCTAAGTATTTATCAAGCCTTGGTGTTGATATAGTTATTGGTCATCATCCACATGTTATACAACCAATTGAATATGTTGGTAATACATTAGTAATATACTCATTAGGTAATTTCTTATCAGCGCAAGATGGTACAATGAAAAGAGTAGGTATGATGGCATCTTTAGATATTAATAAAAATATTAAAGATGGAAAAACAACTATAACTATTGATAATGTTAAAGGTGATTTAATTTGGACATATCATCAAAACTATCATAATTTTAAAGTAATACCATTTAATAAATTAGATAACAATAAGTTAAATGGTTATCAAAATATATATAATGAATATAAAACTGTTATAAATAAAACAAATGATTCAAGAATAAAAGTTGGATTTTAGGTGATAACGTGATTGAAATTAACAATAGAAAAGCAAAATTTGATTATCAAATAGAAGAAGAAATAGAAGCAGGAATTGTTTTAACAGGAACTGAAATTAAATCTATTAGATTAGGGAAAGCTAATTTAAAAGACAGTTATGCCATTATAAAAAATGGAGAAGTGTTTCTTCTTGGAATGCACATAAGTCCTTATAAAGAAGGGAATATATTTAATCATGATGAGCTTAGAACAAGAAAACTTTTACTTCACAAAAAAGAAATTTTAAAATTAAATAATAAAATAACATTAGAAGGATATACATTAATTCCTATTAAATTATATTTCAAAAAAAATAAAGCAAAGATTCTTTTAGGAATAGCTAAAGGTAAAAAACTTTATGATAAAAGAGAATCTATTAAAATGCGAGATATTGATAGGGAATTAAAAAAGCAATTTAAAAATTATTAGGAGTTTTGTTATGTTAGGATACTATAAAAGGTTATGGAAAAATAAAAAAAGCTCATATATAGGAATACTTATATTAATATTAATAGGAATTTTACCTATAATAATTAATATCATAGATTATGAAAAAATAAATGATTCAAGTAATGTATCACCTGTAGTAGTAAACTCACCTATATTAGTACCTTTTACTGCAACTAATGGTGGTATGATATTTATAGGACTATTTATTATATATATTGCTTTAGTTTTTATGCCAAGAAATATACCAGTAGCTCAAAATCCCGATGATTATACTGTTGATATTAAAGGCGATAAGATATATATAAAATTTAAAAAATATGAATTTGAATTGGATAAAGAAAACTTTAATCCAACAAGTTTATTATTTAGAGATAAAAATAATAAATTTGTTACAGTGACTACAGGATATCAAATATATAATTATGTAAATCATTATTATAAAAATGAATTAAAAAAATAGATTATCAAAAGTTGAAAGAAAAGAATTATTATGCTATAATTCTTTTTACATGGGGATGCTTAGGTTTCGACAGGAATATTTAGGTATAAATTGCAAGTGGAAGGTACGCCTTAAGTACAAAAAACAATAAACGCAAAAAATATTAAAAATGCATTTGCTAATGCCTTCGGTAGAAGTGCAGTAGCATACGCCTAATTATAATATAAAGGCATGCGCTTTTCTTTAATTTTCTCCTATTGGATTTTAGAAAGGCTTATATAAATAGGATATATTATTACTTAGTCTTGAGGTAATAATGAATATTAAAGACTCACTAAATAATTAGTCGTTTACTACTTTATTATTTAGGAAATATTTAGTAAACTAAACTTGTAGATATTTATGCTGGCGTATTTTTGGACAGGAGTTCGATTCTCCTCATCTCCACCAATTAGTATAAACAAACATATGTGTTTGATAAAATAGAGAACCAAAGGTTCTTTTTTGTTTGTACAATTTATTAAAACATGTTATAATTCCTTTAGGGGGAATGTTATGAAAAAGATAGCAGTTATAGTAGCAAGTGGTGTAGGTTCAAGAATGGGTCTTGATATTCCTAAACAATTTGTTAAAATTCCAATTGAATATGAAAATGAAATAATAGATGAAAAGGAAGTTTTAACATATACGTTAGAAGCTTTCGAAAATCATCCATTAGTAGATGAAATAGTTGTTGTTACTTTAAAAGAGTATAGAGGACATGTTTTACAAGAAGCAGTAGTTCATAATATAACTAAATTAAGATCTATTGTAGTAGGTGGAGCTACTGTACAAGAATCAATTAGAAATGGAGTATTTCGTTTAAATGGAATGGCATCAGATGATGATGTTGTTATCATACATGATGGTGTAAGACCAATTGTAGATAATGATGTATTAACAGATGTTATTAACGTTTGTATAGAACGTGGTAATGCGGTAACATCATTACCATATAATGAGCAAATTTTTGTTATAGATAATGATAATCCAAATACTACTAAAAAGTATATTAATAGAGATC
>CAMOVA010000035.1 GCA_946626905.1 uncultured Bacillota bacterium
TATAGGACTCGAACCTATGACCGATCGGTTATGAGCCGATTGCTCTAACCAACTGAGCTAAGGGTCCATACGCATTACTCCATAATAATATCATATAATAATAAAATATGCAACTAAAAATCAAAAAAATTTTAAAAAACACAAAAAGTATAGTATAATTAAATAGGAGTGATTTTATGAAACTTTATAATACATTATCTAGAAAAGTAGAAGAATTTATTCCTTATAATGAGGAAGAGGTAACAATGTATACTTGTGGTCCTACAGTATATCATTATGCACATATTGGTAATCTTAGAACTTATATATTTGAAGACGTATTAGAAAAATCGTTAAATTATGTTGGATACAATGTTAAAAGATGTATGAATATAACTGATGTTGGACATTTAACAAGTGATTCTGATACTGGTGAAGATAAAATGTTAAAAGGAGCTAAAAGAGAGCATAAATCTGTATTAGAAATAGCTGATTATTATACAGAATGTTTTAAAAATGATTTAGAAAAATTAAATATAAAATGGCCTCATGTTGTATCTAAAGCTACAGATAATATTGATATGTATATAGAAATGATAACTAAATTATTAGATGAAGGTTATGCATATATAAATGGTGGAAATGTTTATTTTGATACAACAAAACTAGAAGATTATTATAAACTTACTAATCATAAAGTAGATGATATGGTAGTTGGTGTTAGAGCTGGAGTAGAAGAGGATGATTCTAAAAAGAATCAAGCAGACTTTGTATTATGGTTTACTAAATCAAAGTTTGATGATCAAGAATTAAAATGGGATAGTCCATGGGGATATGGTTATCCAGGATGGCATATTGAATGTTCTGGTATTTCAATAAAAAATTTAGGAGAACATTTAGATATACATTGTGGTGGTGTAGATAATATATTCCCACATCATACAAATGAAATTGCGCAAAGTGAAGCTTTTTTAGGTCATAAATGGTGTAGTTATTGGTGTCACGGAGAACACTTGAATGATGAAACTGGAAAAATGTCTAAATCAAATGGAGAGTTTTTAACTATTTCATTATTAGAAGAAAAAGGATATAGTCCATTAGATTATAGATTTATGTGTTTAAATACTTCTTATAGAAAAGTTTTAGTATTTACATTTGATGCATTAGATCAAGCAAAGAATACTTTTTCAAAATTAAAAAATAAGATAAAAACTATTAAGAATAATATTGATGATAATATAGATACAGTAAAATTTGAAGAATATAAAAATAAATTTTCTGAAGCCTTAGGTAATGATTTAAATATACCTGTTGCTTTATCTGTTTTATATGATGTTCTTAAGGATGATGATATGTCAAATTCTACTAAAATAGAGCTTGTTAAAGATTTTGATAATGTATTATCACTTGATTTATTAACTGAAGAAAATCAAACTATAAATGAAGAATTAAAAAAATATATTGAAGATATGATTTTAAAAAGACAAGAAGCTAAGAAAAATAAAGATTTTGCTTTAGCTGATCAAATTAGAAATGAGTTAGAACAAAAAGGTATACTTCTTAAAGATACAAGAGAAGGTACAACTTATGAATTGATGTAAATAAGGTAATAAATAGTAAGGAAATACTTACTATTTTTTCTATAAAATGATATAATTAATATGGTGATATTATGTATAATTATATAAAAGGAATAATAGAAGAAATAGAATCTAGTTATATTGTTGTTAATAATAATGATATTGGTTATTTAATATATACATCAAACCCATATTCATTTAATGCTGGTAGTGAATATAAAATATATGTTTATCAAAATGTTAGAGAAGATGAAATTTCCTTATATGGGTTTAAAACTAAAGAAGAAAGGGATTTATTTTTAAAATTAATTGATGTAAAAGGATTAGGTCCAAAAATGGCTTTAGGAATAATTGCAGGTAATACAGATGATGTTATAAGTGCTATAGAAAATGGTAATATTGAATATCTTAAAAAGTTCCCTAAAGTAGGAGATAAAGTTGCTAGACAAATAGTATTGGATTTAAAAGGACATTTAGTTGTTAAAGAAGAAGTTAGTGTTAAGAATAATGATGAATTAATTAGTGCTTTAGAAGCATTAGGATATAAAAAAGCAGATATTAAAAAGATTGTTCCTAGCGTTACATCAGATAAAATAGAAGATCAAATAAAAGAAGCTTTAAAACTATTACTTAAATAGGAGGGTTTATGGACGAGAGAATTATAACAAATAAAAAACAAGAAGAAGATACATTTGAAGAAACAATAAGACCTGATAGTATTGATGAATATATAGGTCAAACTGAGGTTAAAGAAAATTTAAATATATTTATAGAAGCAGCAAAAATGCGTAATGAATCATTAGATCATGTTTTACTTTATGGTCCACCAGGTCTTGGTAAAACTACACTTGCATATATAATCGCTAATGAACTTGGTGTAAATATAAAAACAGCAAGTGGTCCATCTATTGAAAAAGCAGGTGATTTAGCTGCAATACTTTCAACTTTGGAAGAAGGAGATGTATTATTTATAGATGAAATACATCGTATACCAAGATTTATTGAAGAAATTCTTTATCCAGCAATGGAAGATTTTAAATTAGATATTATAGTTGGTAGTGAAGGATCAAGTCGTAATATACGAATTGATTTACCACCATTTACATTAGTAGGCGCTACTACTAGATGTGGCGATTTAACTAGTCCACTTAGAGATAGATTTGGAATAGTATCTAAATTACAATTCTACTCAGTAGAAGAATTAACTGATATTGTAAAAAGAACTTCTAGAGTTTTAGATACTCCAATAGAAGATGAAGCTGCTATTGAATTAGCAACCAGATCTCGTGGTACACCAAGAATTGCTAATAGATTATTTAAAAGAGTTAGAGATTTTGCTTATGTTATGAATGATGGAGTTATAAATTTAGATATAACTAATAAAGCTTTAGATAAACTTAAAGTAGATAAATTAGGTCTTGATGATACAGATTATAATTTACTTAAATCTATTATTGAAAAATTTAATGGAGGACCAGTTGGAATTGATGCCCTTGCTTCATCAATTGGTGAAGAGGTATCAACAATAGAAGATGTTTATGAACCATATTTACTTCAAAATGGATTTTTAAAGCGTACACCAAGAGGTAGAATGGTAACAGAAAAAGCTTATAAACATTTAAACAAAGAACAAACAGAACAAAATAGTTTATTTTAGGAGTGATTTTATGAAAACAGAAGATTTTGATTTTGATTTACCAGAAGAATTAATAGCTCAAACTCCTATTAAAAATAGAGATGAATCAAAAATGTTAGTGCTTGATAAAGCAACAGGTGAAATAGAACATAAACATTTTAATGAAATAATTGATTATTTAAATAAAGGTGATGTTTTAGTTTTAAATGATACAAAAGTTATGCCTGCACGTCTTTATGGAATCAAAGAGGATACTAATGCGGCTATTGAATTATTAATGTTAAAAGAATTAGGCAATGATTGTTGGGAATGTTTAACTAAACCAGCTAAAAGAATTAAAGTAGGTACAGTAGTTTCGTTTGGAGAAGGATTACTTAAAGCAGAATGTACTGAAGAAAAAGAAGAAGGAATTCGTGTATTTAAACTTATTTATAATGGTATTTTATATGAAATTATGGATAAGTTAGGTGAAATGCCACTTCCTCCATATATTCATGAAAAATTAGAAGATAAAGATAGATATCAAACTGTATATGCTAAAGTAATTGGAAGTGCAGCCGCACCTACAGCTGGATTACATTTTACAAAGGAATTACTTGAAAAAATAAAAGAAAAAGGAATTGAAATTGAATATATAACTTTACATGTTGGACTTGGAACATTTAGACCAGTTAATGTTGAAGATGTTACTAAACATAAGATGCATAGCGAATTTTATAATATGAGTAGTGAGGTAGCATCTATTCTTAATAAGGCAAAAAGTGAAGGAAGAAGAATAATTAGTGTTGGTACAACTACTACAAGAACATTAGAAACAATTATGAATTTGTATGGTGAATTTAAAGGATGTTCAGGGTGGACAGATATTTTTATTTATCCTGGTTATGAATTTAAAGCAATTAATTCTTTAATAACTAATTTTCATTTACCTAAATCAACATTAGTAATGTTAGTAAGCGCATTTGCTTCTAAGGAAAAAATAATGAATGCTTATAATGAAGCAATAAAAAATAATTATCGTTTTTTCTCTTTTGGTGATTCAATGTTTATTAAATAGGGGGACTTATGGAAGTAGAAGATAATTTAAAAAAACAATTTGATATTGTAAGTAAAGCTACAGAAGAATATATTAAAGAAGCAGAAATAGAAAGTATTGATGATATATTATTAGTAAAAAAATTTGCTCATATTTTGCTTAAAACAGAAGATGTTGATTATTACTATAAGTACAATAATTCTGTTTCATTTAAAGAATCTGATATGTTGGTTAGTGATTTTTTAGAATCATTAAATACTAAATATAAAGATTATTATGATATAAGAAAAGAAGATGGATCATTTATTTTTGAATATATTCCAGAATATGGTGATCATCCTTTTAGTACTTATGATACAGAAATAAATCAAAGAATTATGTATATTCCTTTAGAAAATACATTAGAAGACAGTTGTGTTATTGTTCATGAACTTATGCATGATATTAATATGGATATAGAAAATGATAGTGAAGTTAGAACTATTTATACAGAAGCTATTTCTATATTAGCTGAATTTATTTTTAAAGATTATTTAAAAAATAAAAGAGTAAAACAATATCAATTACCAGTCAACAGAACTTTATATTCTTTAAAACAATACGCTATAAGTGCAGATTTTAATATAAAATTAATTGAAAAATATTTATCAGATGGTTATTTAGATAGAGGTAGTATTTTTGAAATATTAGAACAATATCCTGATGATTATTTAGAAATATTAGAAGTTATATTCCATGATATAGTTGATAATGGTGAGTTATCTTTAGATATGGATCAAAGATATGTTGTGGGAGCTTTAATCGCAACTTATATGTATGATAGAATAAAAGCTAAAAAAACAAATATACTAGAATTATTTGAATTAAATCAAATGTTGCCAGTATATGAATTTGATCAAGTTTTAGATTATTTAGATTTAGAACATGATGAAGATGATTTATTAGCTGAGTCTTATGATAAATTAAGTAAAGCATATAAAAAATTCTTAAAAACAAGGTGATAGAATGGATAAATATAGTGAATTAAATAAACGATTAAATGAATTTTTTGTTTATTTGGATGATAAATATAGTTTATTTAGTAATCATTTAAGAAGTTTAGCTCTATTAAATGATGATATGTGTAAATACTTAAATAAATATAGTTTGTCTTTTGAAAAACAAGAAAATGATTTAACATTTGAAGATATTTATATGTTGGGTAGAGAGATTCTTGAATCGATTGATCCGAAATATCTTCCAGATTATGATAATTTAATTAAAAGTGGTGAATTAGATTTTGGATACGAATCTGAATATAAAGATTCAGAATTTAGTCGTAATTATATAAAAAATACTAAATATATTAATTTAAGAAGAGAATTTAATTATCAAGATGTTCCTAATTTAATTCATGAATATGTTCACTATATAAACGCTAAAGATAAATTTACTTTAAATAGACATTTATTGACTGAGTTTTTACCAATATATTTTGAAATGTATGCTACTGATTATTTAGTTGATAAAGGAATTAATTTGGATGAAATATATTATAAGAAGAGATTACTACATACTAGAGGTATTGTAAATAGACTTTATAAATTAGAGAGTCCTTTGTTAGCTTATAGATATTTTGGTGATTTAAGTAATGAAACATATAAATTACTAAATAAAAATGTTATGAAAATAAATAAATCTACTTTTGATAGTGAATGTGATAATTTACTAAAGTATTTAAAGTGTGACGATATCAATAAAGTAGGTTATGATATAGCATATGATTATAGATATTTAATTGGTACAGCACTAGCTTTTTATGCAAGAAAAAATTGTACATTACAAGATATTCTTTGGTTAAATGATAATATAAATGATGAACTTGATGATGTAACAGGTTTATTAGAAAAAATAAATATTGATGTAAAAGATAGTACTTTTAAAGATTCTGTTAAAGAATCGATATATGAATATTTACAAAAATATAATGTTAAAAAAAGGTGATTAAATGGTTATATGTATAGTAGGTCCAACGGGAGTAGGTAAAACAAAACTAAGTGTAGAATTAGCTAAAATATTTAATGGTGAGATTATAAATGCAGATTCAACACAAGTATACAAAGAACTTGATATAGCAACAGCAAAAGTAACAGAAGAAGAAAAAGAAGGTATTCCTCATCATTTATTTGATATTAAAAATATAGATGAAGATTATACTGTGTATGATTATCAACATGATGCTAGAGCTAAAATAGATGAAATTTTAAAAAAAGGTAAAATGCCTATACTAGTAGGTGGTACAGGTTTATATATTAAAGCTTGTTTATATGATTATAAATTTGAAGAAGAATCTAAAAAAAGAGACTATAAAAATTATAGTGATGAAGAATTATATAAATTATTATTAACTGTAGATAAAGATACAACTATTCATAAAAATAATCGCAAAAGAGTAGAAAGAGCTTTAGATTATTATTATGAAAATAATGAACCAATAAGTAAAAAAGAAAAAACTGATAAATTACTTTATGATACTATTTTTATAGGTCTTACTACTGATAGAGAAAATCTATATGATAGAATTAATAAAAGAGTAGATATCATGGTTAAAGATGGAATGTTAGAAGAAGCTAAAAAAATATATGAATCAAATATTCGTTCAAAAGCTGTTCTAACACCTATTGGTTATAAAGAATTGTTTCCTTATTTTGAAGGTAAAGAAGATTTAGATTCTTGTTTAGATTTAATTAAACAAAACAGTAGAAGATACGCTAAAAGACAATATACATGGAATAATCATCAAATACCAGTTACTTGGTTTAATACTAATTATGATGATTTTAATAAAACAGTAAATGAAGTAAAAGAATATATAGAAGGAGTGATAAAATGACACCACATAACGAAGCAAATATTAATGATATAGCAAGTACTGTATTAATGCCAGGTGATCCATTAAGAGCTAAATATATAGCTACTAAATTTTTAGAAAATGCAAAATTAGTTAATCAAGTAAGAGGAATGTATGCATATACAGGCACTTATAAAAATAAGGAAGTAACTGTAATGGCTAGTGGTATGGGGATGCCAAGTATTGGAATATATTCTTATGAATTATATAAATTTTATAATGTAGAAAATATTATTAGAATAGGTTCAGCTGGTTCATATTCTAATGATTTACACATTTATGATGTTGTATTAGCGACTTCTGCTTATTCAGAATCTAGCTATGCTTTAACTCAAAATAATTGTAAAGAAAATATTTTATATCCAAGTAGTGAACTTAATAATGTTATAAAAGATACAGCTAATTCTTTAAATATGAAAATTAATGAAACTGCTATACATAGTAGTGATGTTTTTTATAAAAATGATAATAATTATCAAGAATTGGTAAATAAATATAATGTAAAAGCTGTTGAAATGGAATCATTCGCATTATTCCATAATGC
>CAMOVA010000036.1 GCA_946626905.1 uncultured Bacillota bacterium
TAAAAACACTTTAAATTTTTTAAAAACAAAAATAAATAATAATGAGAATGATGATTCAAATGTTATTTATACAAAACTTAATAATTACAAATTTATGTTTATGGGGGATGCTGGAAGAGAAAAAGAAAAAGATATATTAAATGATTATAATATATCTAGTATTGATGTATTAAAAGTAGGACATCATGGTTCTAAGACAAGTAGTAGTAAATATTTTATAAATAAAATAAAGCCTAAATATTCACTTATTAGTGTAGGTAAAAAGAATCGATTTGGTCATCCTAATGAAGAAGCTTTAAATAATTTAAAGAATTCTAAAATATATAGGACAGACAATGATGGGAGTATTAAAATTAACATTATAAATAATAAACTAAAAATAAAAATATGTAACTCTTAAACATTATGATATAATCATTATAGGATGTGATTAATATGATAAAAAGAGTTCTTGATTTAGAAACAGCAAATGTTTGTGATGAATTATTAACAAAACTAATTCAAGATGAAAGACAATATGATGATTCAATTGATGAAAATTTTATAGTAAAAGATTATTTTAAAAATGTTATTAGTAATGAAGATAATATATTATTATGTTATATAGATGAAAATATTGTAAAAGGATACATTTATTTAAAACCTACTGGTGATAATAAAAAAGGGTATTTAATAGATGGTTTATATGTAAAAGAAGAATATAGAAATAATGGAATAGGTAAAGCATTAATATCTGAAGCTATAAATTTAATTAAAGATAAAGAAGTAGATTATATAGATATTAATGTTATGAATAATAATTTAAATGCTATAAAACTATATAAGTCATTAAACTTTAATGAATTTAGAATCACTTTTAGAAAAGATTTGTAATTTTTATTTAATAGTTTCATATACTATATTAGACACTATGTTTAGTGTTTGATATAGATAGGGATTATCCCATAAAAAAAGTTGAGTATTACTCAGCTTTTTCTTTTAATTTATTGTAGAAATTACAATTAGTTATTTCCATGTATGGTATTAACCAAAGATAACCAATTCCAAAAGTAAATGCTAATAGAATCAACCAACCTAAGAACGAAAGTTGTAAAACTAAATATTCTAATTTATGACCGTTCATCATTTCCCAACTTTGAGTTAATGCATCAATTACACCAGTGTCTTCATCATCTAGTATAATTAGTAATGCTTGTGAAAGCCCTAGTGCTAAAATAATACCAGGAATAATAAAACATAAGGATCCAATTACTACAACTAATCCTAATAATATAGAAAGCACAATAAACTTTTTCCATAAATATTTTTTAGCAAAAAGTTCTTTATAAGTAACTTCTTCATTTCTTGAAATTTTTAAGAAGAAACTAGTATAACCAAAAGTTAGTGCACTTGTAATAATTACTGAAGTAATATCAGAAACTATATTTATAATATTTCTTAAGTTATCATTAGATAAATTATTGTTTATTAAAGCAAATATTCCACAAACAATAATAGCTGCGGCTGCTGTTACTGCAAAACTTATTCCAAGTAATAAAAGTAAGACTTTGATTGATTCAGCTAGTTTACCATTTAATTTTTCTTTAGCATCTTGTTTTAATTCAACTCTATTCATAAATACCTCCTAGTATAATTATACTATATCTTTTTCTAAAAATAAATATAATTAACCTTTAAAATTATTAAAAAAAATGGTAAAATGTTATTGGTGAAGGATATGTTACGAAGTGAAGTTGACATGAATAGGGTTACACCTATGATGAAACAATATTTAGAGATTAAAGGAAAACATGAAGACATTATTGTCTTTTTTAGACTTGGTGATTTTTATGAAATGTTTTTTGAAGATGCTATTAAAGTTTCAAGAGAATTAGAACTCACTTTAACTGGTAAAAATGCAGGGTTAGATGAAAGAATTCCTATGTGTGGAATACCTTATCATGCTGCTAATATATATATTGAAAAATTAGTTGATTTAGGATATAAAGTTGGTATTTGTGAACAATTAGAGGATCCTTCGTTAGTAAAAAAAGGTATTGTTAAAAGAGATATTGTTCAAATAATTAGTAAAGGAACTATAACTAATGATGAAGCATTAGCAGAAGATACTAATAACTATATAGGAAATATTTTAGATTTTGATCACTGTTATATTGTTAGTTATATTGATATATCAACTGGAGAAGTTAATGTTACAAAAATTGAACATGATAAAACTAAATTAGTAAGTGAAATTGTTAATATAGGAATAAGTGAAATAATAGTAAATAGTTCTATTGATTTAGATGTAATAAATTTATTATCAACTCAATTTTCTATAGTTGTTAGTAAACAAGATGAAATAGAAGATTTGATACAATATAAATCAATTTATGATGATTTAACAGACGAAAGATATATAAAAACTATAAAACATTTATTGACATATATAAATGAAACTCAAAAAAGAGATTTACAACATTTACAAAAAGCTGTAATAATTGAAAATAATAATTATTTAAAAATGAGTGTTCATACTAAAAGAAATTTGGAACTTACTGAAACACTTAGATTAAAGAGTAGAAATTTTTCTCTTTTATGGTTACTTGATAAAACACATACAGCAATGGGATCTCGTATGTTAAGAACTATAATAGAAAATCCTTTGATAGATAAAGTTGAAATTAATAAAAGATATGATGTTGTTGATACTTTATTAAAAGAATTTATTTTAAAAGAAGATTTAATATCTTATTTAAAAGAAGTATATGATTTAGAGAGACTAGCTGGTAAAATTGGTTTTGGAAGTTGTAATGCTAGAGATTTATTACAACTTAAGAATTCATTAAAAGTTTTACCAAACATAAGTGATATTTTAACAAAAATAAATTTTGATAAAAATATTGAGACATTAGATGAAATATATAAATTATTAGAAGAAAGTATTTATGAAAATCCACCTATAACTGTAAAAGAAGGCTATATTATAAAAGAAGGTTATAATAAAGAACTAGATGAATTAAAAGAATTACGTAAGGGCGGTAAAGATTTCATTGCTAAATTTGAAGCAGAAGAAAAAACTCGTACAGGAATTAAAACTTTGAAAGTTGGATATAATAGAGTATTTGGATATTATATTGAAGTTTCTAAAGGAATGACTAATTTAGTAAAAGAAGAATATGGTTATGAAAGAAAACAAACTTTATCAAATGCAGAAAGATATATAAGTCCAATATTAAAAGAAAAAGAAGCAATGATATTAAATGCTGAAGAAAAAATAGTGGAATTAGAATATCAATTATTTGTAGATATAAGAGATAAAATAAAAGAATACATTCCACGTATTCAAGCAATTGCTAAAGTTATAAGTGAAATAGATGTTATGCAATCATTCGCAACTGTTACAGAAGAAAATAATTATGTAAGACCTATGTTAAGTGATAAAAAGGAAATAAAGATTTTATGTAATAGACATCCAGTGGTTGAAAAAGTTATTGATACAGAGTATGTTTATAATGATATTACAATGAATGAAGATACAGACATTTTATTAATAACAGGGCCAAATATGGCTGGTAAAAGTACATATATGCGACAATTAGCAATTACTGTTATTATGGCACAAGCTGGTTGTTTTGTTCCTGCCAGCGAAGCAACTTTACCTATATTTGATTCAATTTTTACTAGAATAGGTGCTTCAGATGATTTAGTAAGTGGTGAATCAACATTTATGGTTGAAATGAAAGAAGCTTGTGATGCAATTAAAGGTGCTACTGATAAAAGTTTAATTTTATTTGATGAATTAGGTAGAGGAACTGCGACTTTTGATGGAATGGCATTAGCGCAAGCTATTATAGAATATATTGCTAATAATATTAAGGCTAAAACACTTTTTTCAACACATTATCATGAATTAACTGATTTAGAGGATAGTTTAAGTAATTTACATAATGTCCATGTCGAAGCAAAAGAAGAAAATGGAGAAGTTATATTCTTACATAAAGTAACAGATGGTAGTATTGATAAAAGTTATGGTATTCATGTAGCTAAGCTTGCTAATTTACCAAATAGTTTAATTAAAAGAGCAGATCAAATTTTAAATATATATGAAAATAAAGAAAAACAAAGAGATGTTATAGTTCAAGAATCATTGGTTTTTGAAGAACCAAAACAAGATTCAATTATTGAAACTAAGATAAAAGAATTAGATGTTCTTAATTTAACACCTTTGGAGGCACTTAATAAATTATATGAATTAAAAAAGGATGTTGAAGATTAATGGATTTTTTAAAAAGAGAAAATTGGTGGCTTGTATTATTTTTAAATATTATTACATGTGGATTATTTTATATAGTACTAGCTAAATTTATGAATCTTTATGATGATGATGCATGGTATATGAATAAATGGTATTGGATATTTGGAACACTATGTTTAGTTATACCAGTATTTATAATGCTTACAGTGTTTGGTATTCAAATGAATGCTAAAGTAGCTAATGAGTTGGATGTTTCTGGAAGTAATATTTATAATATACCTTATACATGGATTTTATTATTTATTATTCCAGTTATTGGATGGATTCTTTTTATAATTATGTATCTATATATATTTATAATGCCAGTTATTAAATTAAAAAGACGTACTTAAGTGTATGTCTTTTATTTTAGTATAAAATATGTTATAATTTAAAGGGTGTAATTATGAGATTAAAATGCGTTAAAGGTGCTAAAGAAATAGTAGAATCTTCTAGTTATTTAATTAGTGACCCTAAATCATATAAAGGAAATTTTAATAAAGTATTTAATAACTCTAATCCAATATTTATAGAAATAGGTATGGGTAAAGGTAAATTTTTAATAGATAATGCTTTAAGATATCCTGATATAAATTTTATTGGTATTGAAAAATACGATAGTGTTATAGTAAGGGCAGTACAAAAGCTTGAAGATATTAAGATTGATAATTTAAAACTTATTAGAATGGACGCTAATGAAATAGATGAAATATTTGATCATGAAATAGATAGAATATATTTAAATTTTTCTGATCCATGGCCAAAAGCTCGTCATGAAAAGAGAAGATTAAGTAGTGAGTATTTTCTAGATAAATATGATTCTATATTTAAAAATGAAAAAAATATTATTATGAAAACAGATAACAGAAATCTATTTGAGTTTTCTATAAAATCTTTTACTGATTTTGGTTATAATATTGAGAATATTTCTTTAAATTTATATGAGGATGATATTAAAGATAATATACCAACTGAGTATGAAGAAAAATTTGTTGAAAAAGGCCAAATAATTTATATGATAAATGTTAAAAAATAGTTTACATAATTATACATGAATATATATAAAATAATAAAAAAAACTTTTTAATATACTAAAGATTTGATATAATCTAAATAAGAGTGGTGATTTATGAAAAAATTAGCTATTCTACTTTTCAGTATTGTTTTAATAACTGGATGTACAGCTGTTAGAATAGATACTAAAAGTATTGATAATATTGTTAATGTTGTACTTTCTAAGGACAATAAGTTATATAATCGTGTTGGTAAGGGGTATAAGTATTATATTCCTAGAGGAGTAACATACATAGATACAGATAACTTAAATGATGTTCTTTATTCAGAAGGTAATTATTATTATTTATATATAGATGCGGTTAGCTATTATTATAAAAAAGATATTAATTATACAGAAAATCCTGATGCATATTATTCTAAATATTTAAATGCTTTAAAAGAAGGATATTTGGAAATAACTGAAAAGGATGGAAAGTATAAAATAGAGTTCTTTTATAATTATGCTAAAATAGAAGCATGTGTAGATAAAAAGAATTTGCATAAAGCAATTTTAGACTCATCATATATTCTTTCTACAGTTAAATTTAATGATAAAATTATTTCTTTAATGTTAAAAGATGATTATTTTACAAACAAGGAAGAAAAGTATGATAAATTTACTCCAAAATCAAACGTGAAAATAGATAAAAATGTATTGGAAGCAAAAAAATAACGAGGTGAAAAAATGGGAATACTTGATAAGATGAAAAATTTATTTACAGAAGAGGTTGAAGAAGAAATTATAGAACCAAAAAAGGAATTTCATAGTAACAAATTTGTACATAAACCAGAACCAAAAGAAATTAAAAAGGAAGAAAAACATGTTGAAATAGCTCCAGCTAGAAAAGAAACAGCTATTATGTTTGAAACAGAACCAGAAGAAATAAACATTGAAATAGAAGAAGAAAAACCAGTAATAGTTAAGGAAGAAAAACCTTTAAGACCTTTTTATTTTTCTGATGAAGATTTCGATGATCTACCAAAAAAAGAAGTTGTACAACCTAAAAGACCAGTTGTAAATAAAGAATTATATAGTTTTAAGAAAGAAGAAGTTAAAAAAGAAGAACCTAAGGTTTTTAAACCATCACCAATTATTTCTCCAGTATATGGTGTTTTAGAT
This sequence comes from uncultured Bacillota bacterium, assembly GCA_946626905.1. Lineage (GTDB taxonomy): Bacteria > Bacillota_I > Bacilli_A > RF39 > UBA660 > OMSK01. The sequence continues at coordinate 6,453 of CAMOVA010000036.1, forward strand.
AAAAACTATAGTAAAGAAGATATAAAACCAACTAGAGAAACAACAACTTCATATAGAAGCGAAAAAATAACAGTTGATGATGTTAGAAACAAAGCTTATGGTACTTTAGAAGATACAGTAGAACAAAATTTAGTAGAAGAACCAGAAATGATTGATACTAAAGAAGAAAGTACTATTAATATTTTTGAAGAATTAGATAATACTAATACTATAAAAGCAGAAATAGAAAATGAAAAAAAACAAATTGAAGAGATAAATAAAATAATTAAAACAACAGTACAACCAGAAGAAAAAGCTGAAACATCTAAAAAAATTGATAATATTTTAGAAGAGTTAGATGAAATTGAAGAACTATTACCAAGTGATGATGAAGTTATTGATACAAAAGAAGATGACGTAAAAGAAAGTGATTTATTTAATCTTATTGATTCAATGTATGAAAAGAGGGATGAATAATGAATAATTATGATTTCTTTCAATATATGCTTTATGTTTTAGGAAGCATATCTTTAGTAGTATTAATCATATTATTTGTTAAGGCAATAATTACATTAAAAAAGGTAGATAAATTAGTTGATGATTTAACTGAAAAAAGTAAAAAAGTAGATGGTGCATTTAACGCTATTGATAAAGTAACAGATGCAGTATCAAAAGTTAATGATAAATTTATTGCTATGCTATTTAATGGAATAGTTGGTATTTCAAAAAAAGTGAAAAAGAATAAAGAAAAGGAAGATGATGAAGATGAGTAAGAAGAGTGGTTTAGGAAAACTATTCGCAGGTGTTGCTTTAGGTGCAGGTTTAGGAATGTTATTTTCACCTAAATCTGGTAGTGAAAATAGAAAAGCTTTAAAAATTAAAATGGATGAATTATTATCTAAATTAAAAGATTTAGATGCTGATGAAGTTAAAACTAATGTTGAAAATAAAGTAAATGAAATAAAAAAAGATTTAAAAGATTTAGATAAAGAAAAAGTTTTAAAAATAGCTAAAGCTAAATCAAAAGATATTCAAAATAAAGTAAATGATTTAGCAGATTATGTTAAAGAAAAGGGTACACCTGTATTACAAGATATAACAGAATCTTTAAGAGAAAGTGCTCTTAAGGTAACTAAGGAAGTTCAAAAAAAATTAGA
>CAMOVA010000037.1 GCA_946626905.1 uncultured Bacillota bacterium
GAATCCCTTATTCTCCACCATATGAAATTAAAAAGAACTGAAAAGTTCTTTTTTTTTATCAAGAGTGGAGGATGACACTCATATTAAATATTCCTAAAATAATTATGTCAAACTTTTACATGCGGAATAATATTTTAAAATTTTGTAAAATATACGGTATAATATTTATATAAGGAGTTTGTTTACATGAAAAAATATGAAACTATTAATATAGAGACAGATAGGATGATTTTAAAAAAAGGTGATTCATTTGCATCTAAAAAAGTTTATGAATATGATTTAACAAAATGCACTGGTATAGATGGTCAAAATGAATTAGTTAAATTTGATAATCCTATTGATTTTATTGGTGATAATGTAGAAGAATATTATAATGAATGTGAAAATGATAAAATATATGATTGGTATCTATATTTAAAAAAAGATAATATTCCAATAGGTAATATTTTAGCTGACCGTGAAGATGAATATGGAGCAATAGAATTATCATATAATATTCATCCTGATTATTGGGGAAAAGGATATGCTACAGAAGCGGTTCAATCTATAATTGAATATTTGAAAGAATTAAAGTATAAAAAAGTTATAATTCATTTTTATGAGGGTAATAACAAATCAAAAAGGGTTTGTGAAAAACTAGGATTTAAATTAAATTCTAAGGAATTAAAATTCTATAAACCTACAAATAAAAATATTGAAGAATATGAATATGTTTTAGATTTAGATTAAAAAGAACTGAAAAGTTCTTTTTTTGTTATAAAAAAAATCTACTATTTAGTAGATTAGTAAGTTACAACATAAATGAATTGAATAGCTACCAATACAAATGTTGTAATTGATAACCAGAATCCAGCAGTATTATAACCATTTTTGAAATTTTTTCTTTCTGATGTTGATAAACATACAGCGATAATTGCAAATACAGATTGTACTAGGACAAATCCAACAGCAAATGCTACTTGATTTTCAATATCAACTAGTGCGCTATCTAATTTATCAAAAGATGCAAATGCAAGTAATGCATATAAAGCGCCAATAATTCCAAGTACCATACTAGCAATTCCTTTTCCTTTTTTATTACTAGTATTAGTGAAATTAGAATTATTTAAAGCAGCTCCACATCCAACGCATACTACAGCTTTTTCATCACATTTCTTACCACAATTTTGACAATACATTTTAATCCTCCTTAATTAAATTATACATTATATTAGTCTTAATTACAATATTATTTGTTAACCATTCTATATAAATTGAATGATGGTTTATTTCTTAATCTAAAATTATATGATGATGTACCAATACCACCAGAAATATATAAATCAGTTTGTTTAATTTTATAATGTGCTTTATAGTATTTTTTAGCACCTTTTGGTAAAGATGGATTTATTGGTATATTTACTTGTTTGTTATGTGAATGACCAGCAAGTACTAAATTATAATTACTTAAATCTATATCTTTAACATAGTCAGGTTCATGCATAAGTAAAATAGAGTATATAGGTTTTTCTTTTCCTTTTAAGAATTCTTCTGTTGTTTTAATACGATCTTTTATATCAGTTTGATTATTTAAATTAGAACTTAAACCTGATATAACAATAAATCTATCTGATTCTAAATAAATTGTTTCATATGTATCATTTAAATTTTTAAATCCAGCATTTTCAATTATTAAATTCCAGTTTTTTAATTTTATATCATGATCACCTGTGATTGCGAATTTATCAACAGTTACATTTATTTTAGATAAGATACTTGAAATTTCATCAGCTTGTTCATTAGAAAGTTCAGTATCTTTATCAACTAAGTCACCAGTAAATACTACGATATCTGGTTTAGTTTTATTTACTTTATCTACTAATTCTTTTAATTCTTTTTTGTGAGTAATTCTTCCGTAATGAATATCAGAGATATGAACTATTTTTAATCCATAATAATCATTTGTTAGATTAGAATTTATAATTTTATATTCTTTAGTAATAATATTTTTTGTTCCTATAAATCTACCATAGAGTAATATAGATAAAAATACTACAATAATTAAAATAAAAAATTTTATTAACTTTTTCATAAATCACCATCTTACATAAATATTAGTGTCATAAATTGAAGCGCTACTAAAATGCCGTTATGCATTAAATGTAGTGAAGTTGATATCCATATGTTATCAGAATCAGCTAAAATATAAGCAAAGGCAAATCCAGGAGCACAATAAGGTATTAAATATAATAAGTCTAAAGGGCCTCTAAAACCTGTTACAATATGTAAAGCACCAAATATTAGTCCAGATACTAAAATAAATAATATTTTATTAGGAATAATATTTCTAATACTTTGTCTAAAGATCATTTCTTCAGTAATTGGAGCTATAATTACTGAAGTTATAAAAATGTATAAAGGACTTATTTTAAAAGTGTCTCTTATTACTTTTTCATTTCCTGATACATCATTACCACCCATTATCATTCCTATAATCATATTACTCATAATCATTATACCTACAGCTATTAGCCAATATTTAAAATATTTTTTAAAGTAAGTTTTATGATTCTTTACTATATCTTTAAAGTCTCTTGTTACTTTTTTGTTCATAACTAATAATATAGAACACATAGTAATAATTTCTGTTAAAAGAATACATATTATTTTGACTCTTTTAGATAACTCATTATAATCAATATTAAATAGTTTTAAAAAGCTAATTAAAAAGCTTGCTAGAAAGATATAAAAGAAAATACATAACATTCCTTTTGAAGCTTCTTTTTTATAAGTTGATAGGTCTTTATTCATATAATCACCTTATTAATTATATCATTAAATTAATCTTTAATAAATAAATTTTATAAATTATAAAAAAAAGGTTTAAAAATAGCAAAAGTATGATATAATTAATTAGACGGCAAAGAGTGGGGAAAATCCCACTCTTTAATATAATAGTGGAGGAATTATGGAGTTAGAAGAAAAAATTAAAAGTTTAATTGAAAAAAGTATTGAAGACGCAGGTTATATACTTGATGAAGTTGTTTATGAAAAAGAAGGAAGTAATAATTTTCTTAGAATTATAATTGATAAAAAGGGTGTTATGGAAGTAGAAGATTGTGTTACAGTTTCTAATATTGTAAATCCTATTTTGGATAAAGAAGATCCAATAAGTGATAGCTATATATTAGATGTTTGTTCAAAAGAGAAAGGTAGTGAAGAAGATGAATAGTAAAGAATTTAAAAAAGCAGTAGACTTACTTGTTAAAGAAAAAGGAATTGATCCAGAAGTTATTTATGAAGCAATGGAATTAGCGCTTACATCAGCTTATAAAAAGAATTATAATTCTTTATCAAATGTAAGAGTTGATATTGATAGAGATACTGGTGATATTAAAGTTTATTCATTTAAAACAGTTGTTGATAGATCTGAAGAAGATAAATATAAAAAATTCTCTGATATTGATTTTTCAACAATAAGTGATGATGAAGATGAAGAAGATGAACCAGTACTTCCATTTGTATATGATCCAAAGATTCATTTAACTTTAGAAGAAGCTAAGAAGATAGTTCCAGATATTAAAATAGGTGATACTATTGAAGAAGAAGTAACTCCTAAAGATTTTGGTAGAGTTGCAGCTTCTACAGCAAAACAAGTTGTTATTCAAAAAATAAGAGAAGCTGAAAGAAATGTTATAATTGATGAATTCAGCGATAAAGAAGGAGAACTTGTTAGTGGTATCGTTGAAATGGAAGATGAAAGAAACTATTATATTGATTTAGGAAGAACACAAGGGATTTTATCTAAAAATGAAATAATTCCTGGTGAAACAATTGCAATGGGTTCTTCAATTAAAGTATATATAACAAAAGTAGAAAATAATTCAAAAGGACCTTTGATTTTACTTTCAAGAACTCATTATGGATTTATTAAAAGATTATTTGAACTTGAAATTCCAGAAATTAATGAAGGTATAATTCTTGTATACAGTGTTGCTAGAGATGCTGGTAATAGAACTAAAATAGCTGTTTATTCAGAAGATCCAAATGTAGATCCAATCGGTTCTTGTATTGGAGAAAGAGGAAGTAGAATAGCAAATATTTTAAAAGAATTATCTGGTGAAAAAGTAGATGTAGTAGCTTATGATAAAGATCCAGTTGTATTCATTGAACATGCTTTAGCTCCAGCAAAGAATTTACATGTTTTTGTTACTGATGAAGAAAAGAAAGAAGCATATGTAATAGTTGATGATGATAATCTTTCTTTAGCAATTGGTAAGAAAGGTTCAAATGTTAGATTAGCAGCGCGTTTAACTCATTATAAAATTGATGTTAAAAGTTATGATCAAGCAAGAGAAGATGGAATTAATATATTAGGTGATTAATATGAAAATGAAAAAAATACCATATCGTACTTGCGTTATTACTAAAGAAAAATTTCCAAAAGGAGAATTAATACGTGTAGTTAGAACTCCAGAAGGAAATGTAGTTGTTGATCAAACAGGACGTCTTAATGGACGTGGTGCTTATTTAAAACGCGATATTGAAGTAATTAATAAAGCACAAAATTCGAAGTTATTAAATAAGTATTTAGAAGTAGAAGTTCCAGATAGTATTTATGATGAATTAAAGAAGTGTATATAATAAGAAAGAGGTGATAATATGATGTCTGTTTTAGAGTATGCAGAAGATGTTAATAAGCCTATAGAGGAAATATTAAAGAAATGTAAAGAATTAGGTATAAATGTTAGTGATCCTAATGATATGTTAGAAGACATTGATATAACAGAACTTGATAATGTTATTGATGAAGTAGTAGATGAAGAAGCTATTGATGAATTAGCAGAAATGATAGCTGAAAAACAAGATATAGATTTAGATGAAACTATTTCAAAACAAAAAGTAAAACCTAATAAGGTTGCAACTAAAGCAAATAAAAAAGAACTTTCTTTAAAAAGAAAAGAAATGTATAAAAATAAAGAAAAGTTACAATCAAATAATGAAAAAGATGAAAATGTAGTAATTTATAAAGAAGGAATGCGTGTTGGTGAAATCGCAGATGCTTTAAATGTTCCTGCTACAGAAATAATCAAAAAATTATTTATGTTAGGTATTATGGCTAATGTTAATAATACATTAGATTTCGATAATACTGAGATATTAGTTTCAGAATATGGAAAAGAATTAAAAAGAGAAGAAACAGTAGATGTCGCAAATTTTGAAGAATTTGTTGTTAATGATAAAGAAGAAGATCTTGTTAAAAGACCACCTGTAGTAACAATAATGGGACATGTTGACCACGGTAAAACAACTCTTCTTGATACTATAAGAAAAACAAATGTAGTAGATGGAGAAGCTGGAGGTATAACTCAAGCAATTAGTGCATACCAAGTTGTTCATAATGGTGAAAAGATAACATTTATTGATACACCAGGACATGCTGCATTTACTGAAATGAGAGCTAGAGGTGCATCAATTACTGATATAGTAATTATAATAGTTGCTGCAGATGATGGTGTTATGCCACAAACTAAAGAAGCAATTGATCATGCTAAAGCAGCAGGTGTACCAATTTTAGTAGCAATCAATAAAATAGATAAACCAGAAGCAAATCCTGAAAGAGTAATGACAGAACTTGCTGAATATGGACTAACACCAGATTCATGGGGTGGAGATACAATTTATACAAATATTTCTGCTAAGCAAGGAACTGGAATTGATGAATTATTAGAAAATATCTTATTGGTAGCTGAAATGGGTGAATATAAAGCAAATCCATCTCGTTATGCAATGGGAACTGTAATTGAATCAAGACTTGATAAACAAGTAGGACCAATCGCAACAGTATTAATAGGTAATGGTACATTAAGATTAGGAGATCCTATAGTTGTTGGAACAAGTTATGGTAAAGTTAGAACATTAAAAGATGATAAAGGTAAAGAAATAACAACAGCTGAGCCTTCAAAACCAGTTGAAATAACAGGACTTTCAGAAGTACCTGAAGCAGGAGATCGTTTTATGGCTTTTGAAACAGAAAAAGAAGCACATAGTATAAGTGATCAAAGAAAGGTAGCAGCTAAAGCTAAAGATTTAAAATCAAATGATGCTGTAACATTAGATGATTTATTTAATCAAATAGGTGAAGGTTTAAAAGAAATTAAAATAATTATAAAAGCAGATGTTCATGGTTCTGCAGAAGCAGTTAAAAACTCTTTAGAAAAAATAGAAGTAGAAGATGTAAGAGTTAATGTTATTAGAAGTAGTGTAGGTGCAATCACTGAAAGTGATATAGTACTTGCAAAAGCATCAAATGCTATTATTGTTGGATTCAACGTAAGACCAAATAATACAATAAGAGATTATGCTAAAGAACAAAATGTAGAAATAAGATTATATAATATTATTTATAAAGCAGTAGAAGAAATAGAAGCAGCTATGAAAGGTTTATTAGAACCAGTTTATGAAGAAAAAATAATTGGTTCTGCAGAAGTTAGACAATTATTTAAATTTTCTAAAGTTGGAACTATAGCTGGTTCATATGTTACAGAAGGAATTATCAAAAGAGATGCTAAAGCTAGAATTATTAGAGATGGTATAGTTATTTATGATGGTGATATCGGTTCTGTACAAAGAGAAAAAGATACTGCTAAAGAAGTTAAAAAAGGATTAGAATGTGGAATTACTATTTCTAACTTTAATGATATAAAAGTTGGAGATACTATTGAAGCATATGAAATGGTTGAAATAAAAAGATAAGAAT
>CAMOVA010000038.1 GCA_946626905.1 uncultured Bacillota bacterium
TATGATATGATAATAAAGTAAAAGTAGGTGAAGTGATGAATAATCCTAAATTAATAATAATTTTAAGCGTTTTGTTTTTATTTATAATTACTACAGTAATTGTTATTTTAATAGTAAAATTAAAAAAGAAAAGTATGTTAAATAAAGTTAATAATTTAGACATAATGAAAAATGAAATATTATCAATTCCTTTACAAAATGAAATTGATAAGGCTTTAGAATATGCTAAAGGTGAGCAATTAGGTGAAAAAATAAAAAATTATAGCGAAACCTATAATAATTTAAAAAATACTGCATTTAAAGAAATAGATGATTCTATAAATGAACTTGAATTTTTAGCAAATAGTAATAAAAAACAAGATTTTCAAGACAAATATAATTTAACTGAAATTGAACTTACTAAAAAACGTTATTTAATTAATCATATGATTGAAGAATTGAAAGAGTTAACAAGTTATGAAGATAAATATCGTGGCATTGTTATAAAATTAAAAAATAAATACCGTATTTTACTTAGAGAATTTGAAAATAATAAGGATTTATACGGAATATTTGTAGATACTATTAGTATGCAGTTTGAAAATATTGAAAAAAGATTTAATGATTTTGAAATTGTTATAAATGAAAATTTATATAATGAAGTAGTACTTGTTGTTAGATCACTAGAAGGAATGATTGAGCATATTGGAGCAGTTATTTTAGAACTTCCAGATATACTAGTACTTGTGAATGATTTAATTCCATCAAGGATAAAAGAACTAAATGAGACTAGACAATCAATGTTAGAAGATGGATATACTCTTAATTTTATGAAATTAGATTATAACTTTAAAGAAATAGAAAAAATAGAAAATGATATAGTTGATCGAAGTAAAGTTTTAAATATAGATAATAGTTTAATTGAATTAAAAACTATTTTAGAATTTTTAGATTCATTATTTAAAGATATTGAAATGGAAAAAGTATATAAAAAAGATTTTGATACAACATCTACTTCGTTTAATGATCGTATGGAAAATGTTAAAAAAACTTTATCAGATATGAATAGTCAACTTGATGATTTAAAGAACTTATATGGTCTTAAGGATGAAGATTTGAAAGATTTAGAAGATTTAGAGATTAAATATAATGAGTTAGTTAAAGAATATAGAAGTTTAATTAGAAAAATAAAAAAACAGGAGTCATCATTTGGTAAATTTAATATGAATTTAAATGAACTTGGTATTTCTTTAAAGCAAATAGAGGATAATCTTGAATTAACATTAAAAAGTTTAGGTAGTATGCAAGATGATGAAGAAAGAGCAAGAGATCAACTTGAAGAAGTTCAACAATTATTAAAAACATGTAGAAGAAGTATTCAAAGTATTAATATTCCAGTTGTTGCAAATAATTATTTTGTTGAACTTAGTGAAGCCAATGAAGCAATTTTAGAAATCATAAAAGAACTTGAGCATAAACCAATTATTATAAAAACGTTAAATACAAGAGTTGATACTGCTCGTGACTTAGTTTTTAAATTATATAATACAACAAAGAATATCGTTAATAATGCTTATTTTGCTGAAAATTTAATTATATATGCTAATCGTTATAGAGATATAAATGATGTAAATAAGGTTTTAAATAAGGCTGAAATTATGTTTTATAAAGGAAATTATGATGGTGCAGTAAAAGTCGTTTTAGATATACTAGATAAGTATGAATCAGGAATTAAAGAAAGGATAAATAAATTAATCGATTAGAATAACTATTTAATATAGTTATTTTTTATTAATAAATTTCTTGCTAATTTTATAAATTTTTGCTAATATTATAAGGAAAAAAGAGGTGTTATATGGTTTATTTAGATTATAGTGCTACAACTCCTGTTAATAAGGATGTATTAGATAGTTTTAATAAAGTATGTTTAGAGTATCCTGGCAATGCAAATAGCTTACATAAATTAGGAAGAGAATCATATCACTTGATGGAAGCAGCAACTAAACAAGTTGCAGATTTAATGGGAGTTGATAGTTCTGAAGTTATATTTACAAGTGGTGCAACTGAATCTAATAATTTGGCAATAATTGGATCAATTTTAAAATATAAAAATCGTGGTAATCATATTTTAACAACTAAACTTGAACATTCAAGTATTTTAGAAACCGTCAATTATTTAGAAAAAAATGGTTTTGTTGTTGAATATATTAATATTTTAGAAAATGGTTGTGTAAATTTAGATGATTTAAAAAGTAAAATTAGAGAAGATACAGTTTTAGTAAGTATTTGTCAAGTTAATAGTGAAATAGGAATTAGACAAGATGTTTCACAAATTGGTAAATTATTAAAAGATTATCCAAAAATTATATTTCATGTTGATGGAACTCAGGCAGTTGGTAAAACAAAAGTTAATTTAGATAATATTGATTTATATTCTTTTTCTGGTCATAAAATATATGGCTTAAAAGGAATAGGTTGCCTAATAAAAAAGAAACATATAGAATTAGTCCCAATTATTCATGGCGGTAAAAGTGAAACGATTTATAGAAGTGGGACACCAACAGTATCTTTATATGTTTCAATTGCTAAGGCATTAAAACTTGCCTTAATGGATTTTGATAAAAAATATCATCATGTTGAATATTTAAATAAATATTTAAAAGCTAATTTGGAAACAATGAATTTAGTAAACATTAATAGTAATGAAAATTGTGTTCCTCATATTGTAAATATAAGTGTTAAATCAATAAAACCTGAAACATTAATGCATGCACTTGCTGAATCTAATATATATATATCAACTAAAACTGCTTGTAGCTTTGATAATTCTATGTCTTTAAGTGTATATGAGTTAACTAAAAATAAAGAAATTGCAAGTCATAGTGTTAGAATTAGTCTATCATATTTAACAACGATAGATGAAATTAATTACTTTTTAAAAATTTTAAAAGAAAAAATTAAAGAATTAACAATTGATTTGGAGGGAATAATATAAATGAATCGTGTTATTTTAATAAAGTATGGGGAATTAACAACTAAAAAAGGTAATCGTAAATTATTTATAGATACTTTATATAAAAATATAAATTTAAAATTAAAAAATTTAAATGTAAAAATTAATCGTGATATGTCTCGTATGTATATTGAGTATGAAAGCATAGATGAAAATTTAATTTTAAAAAAAATAAAAGAGGTATTTGGAATTCATTCATTTTTGGTGGCATATAAAACAAGTAGTAATATAGAAGATATAAATAATACTATTAAAGATGTATTAAAAAATCAAATAAATGAAAATGATATATATACGTTTAAAGTTGAGACTAAAAGAAGTGATAAAAAATTTATTTTTGATTCACAACAATGTAATCATAAATTTGGAGGATTAATTCTTAAAAATTTTAAAAATTTGAGTGTAAATGTGCATAATCCAGATATAATGGTTCATGTTGAAATTAGGACAGAATTTTCATATATTTATTTAAATGAATATAAGGGACTTGGTGGATATCCAGTTGGTACATTAGGTAGAGGAACTTTGATGTTATCAGGTGGAATAGATTCACCGGTTGCAGGATATCTTGCTTTAAAAAGAGGAATAAAATTAGATTTAGTTTATTTTGAAGCAATTCCTCATACATCACTTGAAGCAAGAAATAAAGTAATAGAACTTGCTAAGAAATTAGCAAGTTATGGTGATGAAATGCGATTAATTATTATTCCATTCACTAAACTTCAAGAAAGTATTTATAAAAATGTTGATGGGAATTACTCTATTACTATTATGCGTCGAATGATGTATCGTATTACGGAAAAACTTAGTAAAAAGTTTAAAAGCCTTGCAATTATTAATGGTGAATCTATTGGACAAGTTGCTAGCCAAACTTTAACAAGTATGAATGTAATTAATAGTGTTACAAATATGCCTGTAATTAGGCCAGTTGCTTGTTTTGATAAGTTAGAAATAATTGATATAGCTAAAAAAATAGATACATATGATATTAGTATATTACCTTATGAGGATTGTTGTACAGTTTTTGTACCAAAGCATCCAGTGATTAATCCGAATCTTGAAAAATGTATAGAAATGGAAAGTAGATTTGACTACGAAGATTTAATTAATGAAATAATGAATAATTTGCTAATAATAAAAATAAATGAACAATTTGAAAAAAATAAGTATAGTGATTTATTATAAATGTAAAAGAAATAAAAGAAAATATAAATTAAATATATGATTTTTTATTTAATAAAATGATAATAGGAAAAAATTGGTAAGTTATAATTTGTATAAAATAATGTAATTTTCACATTCTAGTAGTGTGGAGGTGAAACAATGAACTCAAATTCAAATAGAGACTCTTTAAAAATGAGAGTACCAGGAGCTAAACAAGCTATCGATAAAATGAAATATGAAATAGCTAGTGAATTTGGTGTTACTTTAGGACCAGATACAACTTCTCGTGCTAATGGATCTGTAGGTGGAGAAATTACAAAGAGATTAGTACAAAATGGTTTAAACCATTTAAGTGGTACAAATAGTCAAAATTACTAGTTTAATCTATTAAAAGGTTAGTTTCGTTTAAATGATACTAACTTTTTTTAATTTTGCAAATTATAAATTATATGTTACTTGTCATTAAGATTTTTTTATAGTATAATGTCGTTGGAGATGTATTATGTTCGAATATAAAGTACATGAAAAGTTTATTATACATAGTTATAAGCATGATGGTAATATTCACAGAGAATGGGATGAAGCGGTTTTACTTGATGATTGTGGTGAATATTTAGTATTCGGTAACAATAAGACAAAGGTTTTAGAATCTGATGGAAGGAGTTGGAGAACTAAAGAACCGGCAATTATGTTCTTTTATAAAAACAAATGGTATAATGTTATAGGTCAATTAAAACCAGATGGTATATATTATTATTGCAATATGGCATCACCTTTTATATTAGAAGATGGAGCTATTAAATATATTGATTATGATTTAGACTTAAGAGTTTTTCCGGATGGTTCATTTAAAATATTAGATAGAGGCGAATATAAATATCATCGAAAAAAAATGAATTATCCGAATGATATTGATTCAATATTAAAAGAAGATTTAAACGAATTGATAGAGTTAGTTAGAAAAAAACATATTCCATTTGATAAGGGAATAATTGAATACTATTATAATATATATAATAAAGTTAAAAGAGAAATTACCAATTAAATTAATTGGAATTTTTTTATTTTGAATATAATTTTTTTTATTATTATTACATATAATATATAGATTTGTAAAAATAAATGTAAATAAATGTAAAATTTACTTGTTTTAAATTTTGTAATTTGATATATTCATTAAGCAACCAGTTAGTTTTGATTAATTTTAAAATAGAAAATTAAAAAAAATTAAAAAAGTTGTTGACAAAGTAATTAAACTTTGTTATATTAGAAAACGTTGTTTGAAAAAACGAATAAAATAATACAAAAAAATGTTTTAAAAAATGTAAAAAAAAACAAAAAAAGTGTTGACTAAAAAAAACATTTGTGATATTATTAAAAACGTTGTTCGAGATAGTCAAACAACAAAAAATGAATTATCAAAATAAAGTAAAAAAATGCTTGACTTTAAAATGATAATTTGATATATTACTAATGCATTTTGAAGAAAATGCTAAAGAGATAATATGATCTTTGAAAACTGAGCAAAACGTCAATTTTAAGCTAGGAAATAAAACTGAATTAAAATTAATTAAAAATAAAATTTTTTGAGAGTTTGATCCTGGCTCAGGATGAACGCTGGCGGCATGCCTAAGACATGCAAGTCGAACGAAGTGACCCTTTGAAGTGGAGTGCTTGCACAAAGCGGATTAGGATTATCACTTAGTGGCGCAAGGGTGAGTAACACGTGGGTTATCTGCCTTCGAGACTGGGATAACAATTGGAAACGATTGCTAATACCGGATGATATATATAATGTAATGTTATATAGTAAAAGAAGCCTTTAAAGCTTCACTTGAAGATGAGCCTGCGGCGCATTAGCTAGTTGGTAAGGTAATGGCTTACCAAGGCGACGATGCGTAGCCGAACTGAGAGGTTGATCGGCCACATTGGGACTGAGACACGGCCCAAACTCCTACGGGAGACAGCAGTTAGGAATATTCGTCAATGGGGGAAACCCTGAACGAGCAATGCCGCGTGAATGATGACGGTCCTCTGGATTGTAAAATTCTGTTGTTGAGGAAGAACGTCCTGTATAGGAAATGATACAGGAGTGACGGTACTCTTCAAGAAAGCTCCGGCTAACTACGTGCCAGCAGCCGCGGTAATACGTAGGGAGCAAGCGTTATCCGAATTTATTGGGTGTAAAGCGTGTGTAGGCGGTTTAATAAGTCTAAGGTTTAAGTCCGAAGCTTAACTTCGGTTCGCCTTAGAAACTGTTTTACTTGAATGCGGTAGAGGCAAGTGGAATTTCTAGTGTAGCGGTAAAATGCTTAGATATTAGAAGGAACACCAGTGGCGAAGGCGATTTGCTGGGCCATTACTGACGCTGAGGCACGAAAGCGTGGGGAGCAAATAGGATTA
>CAMOVA010000039.1 GCA_946626905.1 uncultured Bacillota bacterium
GCTTCTATTTTTATAAAAAATCAAAAAATATCAGATAAAGAAAGTTTAAACCAAAAAAAATATTATTTTCAAAAGAATATTACAAAAGAGCAAGAAGAGGCTGAAATTAAAGCTAAGAAAGAAAAAGAAAAGAAATTAAGAGAAAAAGCTAAAAAAGAAAAGAAAGAGATTTCCACTCAATTAATACCTTTTAATGGAAATCTTTATATAAGAAGTGAAAATTATGAAAAATTAGATTACCGTCAATTAGATCCTACAAAAAATGAAATTTATGCAGCTATGACTGGGAAATATTCATCTTTGAGACCAGGTATTGCCTATATTAATCCAAAAGCTAATGAGCCACATGAATTAATCGAAGGTAGACCACCTAGGAAAGTTATGATTGATCGTATGAAAAAAGTTTATGCAACAATTAATATAGAAACTTTATTGAAGCAAGCTGATATAGACTTTTCTCAAGTAAATCCATTAGATAGTTGGCTTCCTTTAGAATTTTTTGAAGATAAAGACTTAGATATATTTACTGCAGAAGAATGGATGGAAAAAGCTAAAGATAAAGAAAATGAAGGTCATCAATTATATATTCAAGGAGTAGGTTTACATAGAGATAAAGATGGAAAAGGTACTTGGAAAAGAGTTTTAATTGATTATTATAATCCAAAAACAGAGAAATATGAAGGTGTATGGGATGAAGAAAAAGAGGAAAGAGAGCCTTGCTCTTTAAGTAAAATATATCTTTTATTTGATGCAGAAAATCCCTTTCTATTCTGTAAAAAAGTAAAATTAGCTTGTGAAGAAAGAGAAAGTGCAGAAAGTATTATTAGATATAATTCTTATATTGATAGAATGTTAATTGATCAAATACAAGATATGAATGAAGATGTAAGAAAAAGATTACAAAATAATATAAAAAAATTAAGATTTTTAAAAGTTGAGCAAAAGAATATAGATGATTTATTAAGAGATTTAAATTGTAATTATCTTAGAACAACAAATAAAATTATTTTTGATAAATTTTACTATTCAGATTCAAGTAAATTACTTATTATAGATAATTTAAAACTCCCTCCAGAAATAATAAATAATCCAGATATACATAAAGTAGAAGTGAGAGAAAAAGGTTTAGAACCAATTCCACCTTATAATTATATAACATCCTATAAAAACTTTACATTTAAAACATTATTTTGTAAGAAAGAAATTGTTGATTGTCTTCAAAAAATAAAAGAAGAATGTAATAAAATAAGAAATTCAAATACTATATTTAATTTTGATATTAAGAAACCATTAAGATTACAAGAATTTAAATCAAAACAAAAAACAAATATAAATATCGTTGGTAAAAAATTAGATGAATGGGTAAAAATAATAAAAGATACTTTAGAAAAATCATTAACAGGTGTTGGAAAAGGTAGTTTTAACTTGAATGTAGCATCAAAAGAAATATATGAATATTTAAAACTTAAAAAATATATGACAGTAGTTAAATGTTTAATGCAAGATGTTTTACATAATTTAGTAACAAAATCAATGGAAAATTATGTTAAATTTTTCCAAAAATTTATTCCAATGAAAACAGAAGTAAAAGATGTTAATCTAGTTGTTAATACATATGAACCAGAAGAAATAATAGAAGAAATAAATACAACAAATGATTTAATAAATGTAGAAGAAATAGAAGCAGAACAACCAAAAATTCAACCTGAAGCATCAACACCAGATGATGAAGATTTTATATATGATATTAATAGAGAACAAGCTTTATTCCAAATAAATATTACTAAAAAAGATGAAAAAACATTAGAATATACTACAAAAGAAGCAGATTTAATTAAAGATGTTATGCAAATATTTGATGACGGTTTAGAACGTATGCAGAAGATATCACAAGTAGAACCATTATTATTACCTAATTTAATCAAAGCAGGAAAGAATGGTATACCATTAAAAACAATTACAAGACCAAAAGGAGGTAAACCTATTCCAAAAACAAAAGAAGAAATAAAAGAAGGATTTGAATTAAATGAAGATAGTATATGGATATGGGAAAAATATGAAACATTAGTTGCTTCACTTAAGAAAGCTTGTGAACCTTTACAACCATATTTAGATACTTTTAGTAAATTTAAAGAATATATAGAATTAGATCCATATGCTAGAATGAAAGAAATAAAAGATGATGAAACAAAAGATATAGATGAAAGAGTATGGACACCTGAGAAAATTAAAGAAGATATAAAAGAGAATAAGAAAAAAGAAGAGAATATATTAAATGAAATTCCAAAATTAATTCATGTTAGTTTCTTTATGATAAATTGCAGAGAATATAGAAATGAATTAGCATCAAAATTTAATAAATTAGCTGATATGGAAATTGAATATTTAAGAGAAAAGGCAAAAGATTTGAATGGTACTATACAAACAGGATATGCTCAAATGGCTCATGAAATAAATAGAGAAGTTATTACTATAAATGATTTAAAAGAAGTACAATCTTATATAGCTACTATACCATTAGAATTAAATAAATTAAAAGAGAAAACACAAGATGTTGATAAAATATATAAAATATTAGATGAATTTAATGTTAAATTAGATTATATTCAATTTGAGCAAAGAATGAATTTAATGAGAGGACCAACTGATATAAATAATATAAAAGATGAGAAATTAATACAATTAGATAAAAAGAAAGAACAATTAGCTGAAGAACAAATAGAGAAAGTAAATGAATTAATAGACAATATAAATGAATTAGAAACTAATATAAAAGAATTAGCTAAATATAATGAAGAGACAAAAGCTGAATCAGCAAAGACAATGGCTAATTATATTAAAGATAGATTAGAAGAATTTAAAGCAGATGGTATTATGTATAATGAAAGAGAAATGTTATTCAATAAACCAAGAACTGATTGGTCAAAAATACAAGAATTAGAATATATGCTACAACCATATTATCATATGTGGATAGGTCTTGATAGATGGAATACAAATTCAAAAAAATGGTTAGAAGGAAACTTTAATAAATTAGATGGAAATGAAATAGATAGTACTATTCAAGAATTGATAAAAAACTTTAATATGGCATTATCAAGATTTAAATCAGAAGGAGTAGATGATAAAATATTCCAAATTTGTTTTAAATATAAAACATTAGTAGATGAATTTAAACCAAAAGGAGAATTGGCAGTTGCATTAACAAGAGGATTAAAAGATAGACATTGGGAAGAAATTACTAAAAAGACAGGTATTGAATGCTCTCCTCATGAAGATGGTTTTACTTTCCAGAATATTTTAGATCAAGGTATGATTAAATATTTAGAAATATGTTCAGATGTTGGAGAAAAAGCTTATAGAGAAGCAAAAATAGAAGAACAATTACATGGAATTGATTTGAAATGGAAAGAAATATTCTTTGTTTTATCAGAACATAAATTAACTAAATTACCTACAATTGCAAATTGGAATGAAATTAATAAAGAATTAGATACAGATATAATGGATGTACAGCAATTAGATTTATCACCATTTAAAGGACCTTTTGCTGAACAAATATCTAAATGGAATAAAGATTTATTATTAATATCATCAGTTTTAGAAGAATGGAATAAATGTCAAAAAAGTTGGATATATTTACAACCTGTATTTGATAGTGGTGATATAGCTAAAGATATTCCTTATGAACATAAAAAATTTAAAATGACTGATAGAATGTGGCAAGATTTAATGAATGGTTTAAAAACAAATAATAATGTTAAACAATGTTGTTCTATGGAAGGATTATATGAAAAATTAAAAGAAGCTAATATGAATTTAGAAAATGTAGAAAAAGGTCTAAATGATTATATGGAAAAGAAAAGAGGAGTCTTCCCTCGTTTCTATTTTATTTCAAATGCTCAATTTTTAGAAATATTATCCCAAACAAAAGATATAAAGAAAGTTAAAGACAATGTAAATAAAATATTTGAACCTATTGATTCTATAACATTAAAAGATGATATGTTTATTACTGCTATCCATTCTAGATTTGGTGAAAAATTAGATTTTGTTGAAAATGTTACAATTCATGGCCAAAATGTAGAAATTTGGATGAAGAAATTAGAGGCACAAATGTTTAAAGCTGTTCATCATTATATGGGCTTATCAGTAGATGATTATTATCAAAGAAAAAGAAAAGAATGGGTAAAAGGTCATCCAGGTCAAATTATTATGGCTGTAAACCAAATTATGTGGACTAAAGAAGTAGAAAAAAATATAGTAGATGGTACTTTGGAAAATTATATGAAAACATATGATGAACGTATTTTAGATTTAGTTGATTTAGTTAGAGAAAAACAAACAAGAGTAATGAGTATTACTTTAGCTAATTTAATTACTTTGGATGTACATAATATGAACGTTATGAAAAATTTATTAACAAAAGGTGTAAAAAGAACAAATGAATTTGATTGGATTATGAATATGCGTTATTATTGGGACCAAAGTTTAAAGCCTGATGAAGATAATTGTGTAGTAAAATCAGTCCAAACAGATTTTCCATATGGTTATGAATATGTAGGAAATGCTGAAATTTTAGTTATTACCCCATTAACTGATAAATGTAATCTAACATTGATGGGTGCCTTAAGATTGAATTTAGGTGGAGCACCTGCTGGACCTGCAGGAACTGGAAAAACAGAAACAACAAAAGATTTAGCACGTACTTTAGGTAAATTATGTGTTGTATATAATTGTTCTGATGACACAGATTATGTTATGATTGGAAAATTTTTCAAAGGTTTAGCATGCTGTGGTGCTTGGATATGCTTTGATGAATTTAATCGTATAAATATAGAAGTACTTTCAGTTATTGCCCAGCAATTACTTACTTTATTTGGTGCTAAAGATAAAGGACAAACTGAAATTAATTTTGAAGATTCTGTAATTAAAATATTACCAACATTTTGTGTATTTATTACTATGAATCCTGGTTATGCTGGTAGAACAGAATTACCTGATAACTTAAAGGCCTTATTTAGATCTATATCTATGATGGTACCTGACTATAAATTAATAGCAGAAATTAACTTATATTCTTCTGGATATGTTAAAGCTAATGAATTAGCAACAAAAGTTGTATCAACAATGAAATTATCTTCAGAACAATTATCAACTCAAGGTCATTATGATTTTGGTATGAGAGCAGTTAAATCTGTTTTAAATGCAGCTAGAAGATTAAAAAGAACAGAGCATGAAACACCAGAAGATCAATTATTATTAAGAGCATTAGAAGATGTAAATGTCCCTAAATTTGTATCTGAAGATATTGCTTTATTCAGAAATATTATAAGTGATTTATTCCCAACAACAAAAAGACCAGAATCAAATTATGATGATTTATTAAATAATGTAGATACAGTCTGTGGTGAAAGAAAATATAATTTAATACCCTCACAAGCTTTCAAAGACAAAATTATACAATTATATGATACTTTACAGGTTAGACATGGTTTAATGATAGTTGGACCTGCTGGAGGTGGAAAGACAAGTAACTATAATGTTTTAAGAGAAGCTATAAGTCGTCTAGCTGATGATAAAACATATTTCAAAACAAGTACAAGTATTATTAATCCAAAAGCTATCACTCATGGCCAATTATATTCAGAACAAAATGCAGATACAGGTGAATGGTCATTTGGTATAGTACCAACTATAATAAATGAATTTAAAAGAGATACTTCAGGAAAAGTTAAATATTGGATTATATTTGATGGACCTGTTGATGCTATGTGGATAGAAGATATGAATTCAGTCTTAGATGATTCTAAGAAATTATGCTTGGCATCTTCTGATATTATTTTATTAAATGATATGATTACTATTATGTTTGAAGTTGAAGATTTAGTCGTTGCTTCCCCTGCAACTGTATCTAGATGTGGTATGGTTTATATGGAACCTTCAAGTTTAGGAATAAAGCCATTATATACTTGTTGGGTAAAAGAATTAGATGCAATGTTAGATACTTTACAAAAGAATAATGCAGCAAATGCTCAACAAAATAATCAAAATAAGAAAGATGATAAGAAAGAAAAAAAGAAAAAAGAGAAAGCAGAATCAAAAGGAGATATAAGAGAATTAATTAGAAATAAATTAACTACATTATTTGATAGTTATTTAGAAGATTTAATTTATTTTGTAAGAAAAAAGATAAAAGAACCATGTCCTACTGTAGATAATAATTTAGCCTCAAGTGTTATGAGAATAATTGATACATTTTTTGATAAATTTAGAACTCAAGAAGCTCAATTTAAGAATATGTCAGATGAAGTTGAAGCTATTGAGGAAGTTTTAGAAGGTATTTTCTATTTCAGCTTAATTTGGGGTCTAGGTGTAACAACAAATGAACAAGGTAGAGAGGCCTTTAATAAATACTTCAAAGAACAACTTCAATTAAAAGCTATAGATAAAAAGTTTGCTTTGCCAGAAAAAGATACAATTTATGATTTTATGTTTGATCCAGAAAAGAAAGAATGGGTACCTTGGATTAATATTATAGGTAAATTAGATTTACC
>CAMOVA010000040.1 GCA_946626905.1 uncultured Bacillota bacterium
TATTTATTCAATTATTTTAATATTTATTATACATAAAGCATAGTATTAATCGGAGGGACTATGATTGAAATTAATTTAATGATAAAGGGATTTGTAATAGGGTTAGCAAAAATATTCCCAGGAATAAGCGGTAGTTTAATTGCGTTAAACTTAGGATTATATGAAAAAGGAATTAATGCAATATCAAACTTTTTCAAAAATAAAAGAAAGAATATAAGGTTTTTATTTAACGTCGGTATTGGTGTAATAGTTGGTACTATATTTGGCGGTAAATGTATTTTATTTTTGTTAGAAAAAAACTATTTTTTAGCAATGTCCTGCTTTTTAGGATTACTTATAGGTTCTAATATTTCAACAGTTATGTATAAACGTAAAAATAATGTACTCATGATTATAGTTTTTTTAATATCACTAAGTACATTTTTTATAAAAACAGACAATAACTTTGTGTATTCTAATACATTTGGAAATAATTTTTATACATTTATATTGGGTATTATTGATGCTTTAAGTACAATTGTGCCTTGCCTTAGTGGATCAGCAATGTTTATGTTGCTAGGTTCATATGAATTTGTTATTAATATCTTTTCTAATTTTTATCATTTAAATTATATAATTCCAAGTATATTTTTCTTTTTAGGGTTATCTTTTGGAATAATTATTATATCAAAATTAATAAGTAATATTCTAGAAACAAAAAAAGAATTATTTACTTCTATTGTATCGGGCTTGTTTTTGTCATCTATTATTTATATATTGTTAGAAACTATAAAAAGATGTAGTGGATTTTCTAATTTTCTTATTGGATTAATTATCTTTATAAATTCTTTTGTTATTTCATTAGTATTTAGTCATGATTTTTAAACTTAATTATATAATATAATGAGGTGGATGTAATGAAAGATTTACCAAAGGTATTTGCAAGCCCTATAAACAAACATCTTAATAATAATGATGAAGTATCAAAATCAACAAATGCTTATAAAGAACAAGTTATTGATATTTCTAAGAAAATAAATGATATATTTTCATCATATAGTTATGTTTATAAGGCAGATGTTATTATAACAACAAATGAAGGCGAAACAAGAGAGAAGGTAATTGCTAAAAAAGATAATTATTTAATTACTATAGATAATAAGAAAATAGATATAGGAACTATAAAAGATATAGAAATGGTAAATAAAAAAACTTCATAAAATGAAGTTTTTTATATGCATTCTACATAAGTATCATTTAAACATCTAAGTAAGCAGCAACAATTTAGATTCATTGTGAAAAATGAATTAGTAGCAACATAAGGAATAGTTGCTACTTCAGTTTCATCTGTATTAGGTGTTAATACTCTAAAAGTAGCGCAACATCCATCAATTTTTTCTACTCTAAATATTGTAGAAGTAGTTTCTTCTTCTGGGTCTTTACTAATTGGCATTGCTAATGGAGTACCATTACCAGCACATGTATACAACATTATAGGTCTAGTATTAGCTTGTAAAGAATTTACAGAAGTACCTAAAAATTTTCTATCACATGTATCTAAACATGAGTCACCACAACAACTAGCGTTTTGTTGTAATACACTAATGACAGTTAATATTTCTGCAATACATTCGCATCCGTTGTTTTCGTTACACATATAATCCACCCCTTCTTTTCTTTTCAATATAACATATTCTAAGAAAATAAAAAGGTGTAAGTAAACACCTAGATTATTTAAATATATTCATGATATTAACATTAGGGAAAGCTTTTGAAATACGTTTTAATTTTTTAGAATCTTCTATTAATATTTCTCTGGCTTTATCAGTCATTTCTTCAGTATAGTCTTTTTTTAGATTTTGTTTAAAACAAACCATTTTCTTGATTTTAAGCATTGTTTTAACTGAAACTATACAATCAATAACGAAAGTTATAAATATCAATGGGATTGCAACATTAAATATATTGTTAGGGATATTATCTATAAAGTCTGCAATCATAGGATTAACGTTATTTATTAATAAGATACACATTAGTCCAAATATTAAACTGTTTATAAGACAAACTCTTCCATCTATATTTAATTTATAATTACTGTAATCCCACCAACGTACCTTAAATATTTTTTCTAGTGAAAAGCTAGTTAAATATTCTAAAGTAGAAGCAATAAATGTTCCACAAGTAAATAGTGTTATTGGTTCTGATTTATAGCCTTTTAAAAGAGCTATCATTGAAACAGCCGCAAGTCCATATATTGGACAATATGGCCCAACTAGAAAACCTCTATTAGCTATTTTTCTTTCTTTAATACTTACATAAGATGTTTCGACAATCCATCCTATGATTGAATAAATATAAAATGATAAAAATAAAATTAAAAAAGCTTTCATATTTCACAACCTATCCTCAATAATTGTATCATATTATAAGAATAAATACAAAAAATCTTAAAAATATTGTATAATATTAATAGATACAATTTAAAGTATGCTTTTTAAAATTTAATATGAATGTAGGTGTGATGATGATAGAAAAAAGAATGGATGAATTAATTGAAATAATAAACAAAGCTAGTATAGAATATTATACAAATGATAATCCAACAATAACAGATCAAGAATATGATGATTATTATCATGAATTAGAAAAACTAGAAAATGAATATCCAGAATTAGTAAGAGAAGATTCACCTACTAAAAGAGTTGGTGGGAGAGTAATAGATGAGTTTACTAAAGTAGAACATAAAGTTCCAATGATGTCTTTAGGAGATATTTTTAGTGAAGAAGAAGTAATAGAATTTGATAAAAGAATTAAGAAGACTATTAAAAATCCTACTTATGTATGTGAACTTAAAATAGACGGTTTATCGGTTTCTTTAATATATGAAAATGGTAAATTAGTACGTGGTGCGACTCGTGGGAATGGAACTGTAGGTGAAGATATTACTCATAATGTTCTTACAATAAAATCAATACCAATGACTATTAGTAAAAAAATAGATATAGAAGTTCGTGGAGAAATCTATATGCCTAAAAAATCATTTGATAAATTAAATGAAGAAAGAGAAAAAAATGGTCAAAACTTATTTGCTAATCCTCGTAATGCTGCAGCTGGATCAGTTAGGCAATTAGATTCTAAAGTAGCTGCTAAAAGAAATTTGTCAACATTTATTTATCATTTACCAGAACCAGAAAAATTCAATATTAAAAATCATTCTGATGCATTAGAATTTATGAAAGAACTAGGTTTTGTAGTTAATTCAAATATCAAAGTATGCCAAAATATAAAAGAAGTAATCGATTATATTAATGAGTGGACTACAAGTAGAAGTTCATTGCCTTATGAAATAGATGGTATAGTTATTAAAGTTAATAACTTAGATGAACAAAAAGAACTAGGTTATACTTCAAGAACACCTAAATGGGCAATCGCATATAAATTTCCAGCTGAAGAAGTATTAACTAAATTAAAGGATATTGAGTTTTGTGTAGGACGTACAGGAAAAATTACTCCACGTGCTGATTTAGATCCAGTACACTTAGCGGGTTCAGTTATTAGAAGTGTTACACTACACAATGAAGATTATATAAAAGAAAAAGATATTATGATTAATGATACTATTGTACTTCATAAAGCGGGAGATGTTATACCAGAAGTAGTTAGAGTAGAAAAATCAAGAAGAACTGGTAATGAAATTCCATTTAAGATGATTGATAATTGTCCAATATGTGGAACTAAATTAATAAAAAAAGAAAAAGAAGCTAATTATTTTTGTCCTAATGAATACTGTGATGCTAGAAATATAGAAGGTTTAATTCATTTCTCATCAAGACCTACAATGAATATTGAAGGGTTTGGAGAAAATATAGTAGAAGACTTTTATAATATGGGTTATTTAAAAAGAGTACCTGATTATTACAAACTATATAAGAAAAAACAAGAACTAAAAGAGTTAGAAGGATTTGGAGAAAAAAGTATAAATAATTTACTTGATAATATAGAAAAGAGTAAGTCTAATTCTTTAGAATTCTTACTATTTGCTTTAGGTATTAGATATATAGGTAAAAAAACAGCTAAAATACTCGCAAGTAATTATCAAAATATTGATAATCTAATGAATGCCAGCTATGAAGAATTAGTTCAAATAAAAGATATAGGAGATGTTATTGCTGATTCTGTTTATAAATTCTTTAAAGAAGAATCTAATATTAAAATAATTAATGAATTAAAAGAATTAGGCCTTAACATGAATTATCTTGGTACATTAAAAAAAGATGATAAATTTAATGATAAAACGTTTGTTTTAACAGGAACATTATCAAAACTTACTAGAGATGAGGCAACAACAGAAATAGAAAATAGAGGTGGTAAAGTAACAAGTAGCGTTACTAAAAAAACAGATGTTGTTATAGTAGGCGAAAATCCTGGTAGTAAATACACAAAGGCACAAGAATTAAATATTCCAATTTGGAGTGAAGAACAATTATTAAGCAATTTATAATTGTTCTTTTTTAATATATTTGCGTTAAAGTAACAAAAACCTTGAAATTTGCTAAAAATGTGGTAAAATGATAATAGGTGATTATAGATGAATAAAGAAATTTTAAAAGAGTTGGGATTTGAAAATGTTAATTCTTATGAAGAATTAGTAGAAGAATTACTAAAAGATTCAGATGGATTTGAAAAATTACTGTATGCTATGAATACTTATTCAGAAGAAGTTGAATATGTAAGAGAAGAAATGAAAAACTTAGAAGATGATTATGCTAGAGAACTAAGTGATTTAAATGCACAAATTAATGAACAAAGAAACAAAGCAAATCAATCTGTGAGAGATTATAATGAATATAGTAAAGAATTAGCTGAATATGATAGTAGTAAAGAAATTGAAGTTAGCGTTGCTAATAGACTTCAAGAAATAGAAAAAGAATTAGCATCTATATCAAGAATTGAAACTTTATTAAATGGAAAGATTTCTAAAAAGAGTCAGGATAAAAAAGAAGCTTTAGAACAAGAAAGAAAAATCTTAATAGATGATAAGCAAGCTTATAAAAATTTACAAGTAGAAGCTAGAAATAATTATGATAAAGCTTTAACTGACAGAAAAGAATTAGAAACTAGAAAAGAACAAGTTCTACAAGAAAAAGTAGAAAAAGTATTACAATTAAATGAAAATATTACCCAACTTATGAGTGTTAAAAAAGAATATGAAAACATTCAAGCTAAAGTGTTTGAAAAATTATATGAAGAAAAGAAAAATGTTGATAAAGAGTTTGAAGAATTCATAAATGGTTATAATAGTGAAACAAGTGAACTAAATAAAGCAGCAATGGGTCAACAATATGTTGATATGTATTATAAGAAAAAAGCATCTGATGATAGATTTAGTAAAGCATTAAGCTATTATGGTATGACTACTGAAGAATTTGAAAGAGTTAGTAATCTATCTGTAGATACAGTAGATGATATGATTAAATACTATAGTGTTGTAGATCCAATTAAAGCAGATGATTTATACTTACAAAGTAAAATATGGGAAAAAAGAGGATTACAACCATCAACAATATCTGAAAACTTTAAAAATTGGAAAGAAAAAAACAATATAGAAGTAGGACAAATTGTAGATGTATTACCTAAAGAAGAATTAGTTGAAGAACAACCAGAAGAGGTAATAGAACAACCTGAAGAAAT
>CAMOVA010000041.1 GCA_946626905.1 uncultured Bacillota bacterium
TTAATAAACGATATAATAAAATTATAAATAAAATATATAAACTATAATTTAAATAACTATCACAATACTTATATAATCTAGTAGTTATATAACCAATCAATAAAAACAATGAAGCATTTAAAAATAAAGTATTTGTATAAACAACATCATATAAAAGACCAACTGATAAACATATAATAAAATACTTTTTATCCTCATCTTTTAAATAAGAATAAATAACTATAATAGACATCAAACTAAATAAAGGAATCAAAAAACTTACATCTAATAATATATTTAATAATCCTTCTAAATAAAATGAAAGAATTAATATTAAATAAATCATCTTTTATCCCCACTTTCTAAAACAACATATTCGATATTATTAAAATCTACATCTGATTTAACTAGTAAAGTACGTGATAAATCAAAATTATCTTTTTTTATTTTCTTTACCCTACCTATTAAGATTCCACTAGGAAAACCATTACCTAAACTAGTAGTAGTAACTAAAGAATCCATTGGTATATTTTCATTATTAGCAATTCCTTCAATCAAAAAATATTTATTCTTGGTATCATAACCAGATAATAATCCATAAATATAATGGTCGTCTAATTTGATTTTCACAGATATTTTATTATTAGTATCATTAGTAGTTATTAGTTTTATTACACTTGTATGATTAGATACTTTATTTACTGTTCCAATTAAACCATCACTAGTCATTGCGGCCATACCTTTTTTTACTTTTTCTTTCAATCCTTTATCAACAGTTATTTCGTTATAAAAATAACCTATATTTCTAACAATAACATTCGCATTAATATAATCATTTTTTAAATTCTTATTTAACTCTAATATATTTTCTAAATTACTTATTTTTTCTTTTAATTCTTCATTTTCTATTCTTATATTTTTATCTTTTTCATACTTTTCTTTCATTTTTTCATATTTCTTTATTAATTTATTCCTTTTAATAGTACTCTTTTTTATATTATTAATTGGAATACTTATTTTTTTATTAACTTCTATTACTGAATCTTTTATAATGTTTTCTAAATTAGTAGTTTTTCTATCTTTTTTCATTAATAAAGAAAAAACTAATAAGAATAAACACACCATAATTAATATGATTAATACATAATACTTTTTAAACTTAAAATATTTCATGCTTCACCTCACATAAGATTTTGTTCAAAAAAACTATAATACTTATCATTACCAACTATAATATGATCATCTATTCTGATACCTAAAAACATACCAGCACTTTTTAAATTATTTGTTAATTCAATATCATTTTTACTTGGAGTTATATTACCTGATGGATGATTATGAACACATATAATTGAACTAGCGCCTACTAAATATGCTTCTTTAAAAATTTCTCTAGGATGAACCGTACTGTAATTTAATGTACCTAAAAAAAGTAATTTTGTTTTTATTACTCTTTTATTATTATCTAAATAAATACAATAAAAGTGTTCTTGCTTTTTGTTTTTTAATTTATTATTAAAAAAAGAAAAAACTTTATCAGAACTATCTATTTTTATATTATTTAAACTTTGATATTTACTACTAATTCTTTTTGAAAATTCAAATAATGCGATTATTGTAGCTGCTTTAACACGACCTATTCCTTTAATCTTTTGTATATCATAAAAAGATATTTCATTTAAATTATTAAAATCATATTCTTTTAATAATTCTAATGACAATTCTTTAACACTTTTATCTTTTGTTCCAGTTTTTAATATTATAGATAATAATTCTTCATTACTTAATGCCTCTACACCATTATTAATTAAACGTTCTATTGGCCTTTCTAAAACAGGTATTTCTTTAATCTTTGTCAACCATTACCAACTCCTCATATTTAGTAAGTACTTGATTTTCAATGGATTCAATTATCTTTTTATCTGTTGTTTCATTAAGAAGTAAATCATATTGACTAAGTACAGTTATAAAAGAAATATTAGAAGTAAAAATTTCCTTTACATATATATCATATCCCGCATTAGTATAAAAATCCTTTAATTTTTTTAAATTTTTTTCATCTTTTGTTATTCCAGCATATGCATAATACATATTGTTCTCTTTATTATAAATATAATATGTAAAGTTTTCTAAAGTTTTTTTCATAGAAGCCTCATCACTAAAAACACCTATTTGAATAAAATACAAATTTTCACCTGTTAAATTAACTACATCAGCATCCTTTTTATATTGTTTTAAAACAAAAATACCCATAAAAAAACCAATTAATATACATAAAACTACTGGAAAAATATTTTTTAGTTTCATATTATCACCAGTAATATTATATTTTATTAATTGGTATTATTTTGTCGAATTATGTATTAATATTGAATTCCCCAAATAACATGATATTTAGCTTGTTTTTTACAACATACACATTCACCATTTATTAATGGTTCATCACTAATACATCTTGATTTACATCCTTTTATTTCTTTTATTCTAGCTTCACAAGCTGGATCACCACACCAGTCTGCATGAATAAATCCTGGATGATTATTTAAAATATCTTCCATCTCTTCTAAAGATGAAGCATTGTATGTTAAAGCATTTCTTCTTTCTACTGCTTTATTATACATATCTTTTTGAATTGTTTCTAATAAATTTTTAACATAGTCAACTACATTAATATCTAATGATTCACTATATTTTTCACTAGTATCACGTCTAGCAAAAGTAATTTGATTATTATCTAAATCACGAGGTCCAATTTCTATACGAACTGGAATACCATTTACTTCTGCCTCAGCAAATTTAAATCCTGGAGATTTATCTGATTTATCAATATAAGTTACTACATTATTTTTATTTAACTCTTCATTTATCTTTTCTGCTTGTTCAAATACTCTTTCATCATTACCTATTGGTATAATTACTACTTGTTTTGGAGCAATACGAGGTGGTAGAACTAATCCTTTATCATCTGAATGAACCATGATAAGTCCACCTATCATTCTAGTTGTTGTTCCCCAAGAAGTTTGATATACATATTCCCATTTATTTTCTTTATTTAAAAATTTAACATCATATGCTTCACTAAATTTTTGACCAAAATAATGAGAAGTTCCAGATTGTAATGCGACACCATTATACATTAATGCTTCATTAGTAAGCGTATATTCAGCACCTGCAAATTTTTCTTTTTCTGTTTTCATACCAGTAATTGATGGGATTGCTAAAATTTCATGATGAAACCATTTATAAACATCCATCATTTTTTGAGTTTCTTCCATAGCTTCTTCACTAGTACTATGAATTGTATGACCTTCTTGCCAGAATATTTCTCTAGTTCTTAAAAAAGGTCTTGTTTCTTTTTCCCATCTAATAACACTACACCATTGATTATATAATTTAGGTAAATCTCTATATGAAGAAACATGATCCTTATAATAATCGCAAAACATAGTTTCACTAGTTGGACGAAAAGCCAATCTTTCTTCTAATTCTTTAGAACCACCATGTGTAACCCAAGCTACCTCAGGAGCAAAACCATTTACTAATTCTCCTTCTTTTTTTAGTAAACTTTCAGGTATTAATGCTGGTAAAGCTACATTAACATGACCTAATTCTTTAAATTTATCATCTAAAATTCTTTGCATTTTTTCCCAAATAGCATATCCATTAGGCTCGATAACCATACATCCTTTTACTGAAGAATAAGCTGCTAGATGAGCTGCTGTAACAATGTCAGTATACCATTTAGCAAAATCTACATCACGACTTGTTATTGAATTGTTTTTCATATAATCACCAACTTAATTATACATTATAACTTAAAATTTATCAACGAAAAAAGAATTGTTTACAATTCTTTTTATTTTTTTAAATTCTTTGCATATACAGCAACATCATATGGTTTGATGCTCAATGAATTATTAAAGTATGTAATAATACTTCTTAATTCTTCTACATCATATCTATCTTTTGTATCATAATATCTTGGTAAAACATAAGTTTCTAATGGTCCACCTAATTCTATATATGTATTAACATATTTTCTTAAGTTTTTATCTGTTATACCGTTTTCATAAGAAACATAGTGCATTGGAATAGATAAATCAAAATTATAAGTTTTAGCAAACACTAAACCATATTCTGCACCATATCTTTTCCCTGTTCTACTTATAATATTATATAATGTACCATATAAAATTTTTCTTCTAAAATCATCATCGCAAATGAATAACTTAGATTCATATGTTTTTTCTTCATTTAAACGTTGGAATAAATTATTTTGATCAAAAATATCTAATAAAACTTTTTTATCTTCATTAGCTAAATCAAGAATATCTCCACCATCTACATATAACTCTCTACAAGCCATATTCATTCTTTCAATATACCAATAAGTTAAACGATCTATAAGTAAACTTATTTCAGGTGCGACAACTGTTCTTTCAGATTTTGTTATTTTACGTATTATTTCATTTTTTATACAATCTGTATTGTATGTTTTTTCATTATTTTTAAAAAGCATAATACTTCCCCCCTAATGCGTAATATTCTATCATATTTTCAAAATTTGTCAAATTTATACGAACAAATTTGTCTTTTTTAAACTTTTATGATAAAATAGCCCTGTTGGTGGTGGTACTATGTTTAAAAAATTAGATATTTTAGACGATACACATAAAGTATTAAGACAAATTTCCAAAGAAGTTAAATTACCATTAAGTAATGATGATAAGGAAATTATAGAACAAATTATTAAACATTTAACATATAGTCAAATAGATAAATATGCTGATAAATATGATTTAAGACCAGGAATGGGATTAGCTTTTCCTCAATTAGGATTATTAAAAAGAATAATAGTTATAGTTGATGAATATGAAGAAGGAAAATTTAAAAATTACGTTGTTGTAAATCCTAAAATAACAAGTAATTCAACTGAAATAATTGCAGCAGAAGTTGGTGAAGGATGTTTAAGTGTTAATAGAGAAATAGAAGGACATGTTCCAAGATTTGCTAGAGTAACAATTGAAGGATTTGATCCTGAAGGTAAAAAAATAAAAATTAGAGCTCGTGAAGAATTATCAATAGCTTTTCAACATGAAATTGATCATTTAAATGGAATCTTATTTTATGATAAAATTGATAAGAAAAAACCATTTTTTAATGAATACGATAATGTAAGATTAATATAACACTTTATGTGTTATATTTTTTATGATATAATTAGTTTGGTGATTATATGAGTTTTAAAAAGAAAGCATTAATATATGCAATTAAAATAATTATTATGGTTACAATAGCATGTTTATGTTCTATTTGGATTTATTATAATGCATAAAAAAACTTCGTTTGAAGTTTTTTATTTTGCCTCTACAATAAGTTTAATAGCTGTTCTTTCTTCACCATCTATTACAATATCTGTAAAAGCTGGAATACAAACTAAATTTTTACCAGTTGGAGCTACAAATCCCCTAGCAATTGCTACACCTTTTACTGCTTGATTAAGCGCTCCTGCTCCTATTGCTTGTATTTCAATAGTATCTTTTTCTTTAAATAAATTAGCTAATGCTCCAGCTACTGAATTAGGATTTGATTTAGCTCCTACTTTAAGTGTTTCCATATTTAAAACCCTCTCTTTCTATATTTAATTATATGAAACACTTATATTAATAGAACAAAAAAA
>CAMOVA010000042.1 GCA_946626905.1 uncultured Bacillota bacterium
AATATAGATTGTGGTAAATGTTCTAATTTTTAGAAAGAAGAAATTCTTTCTTTTTTTGTTTATAAATGGTATACTAAATAAGGTGATAATATGAATAATAAGTTTAGTCTAGTTATGAAAATTATTATGGCATCACTTTTAACTGTTTTAGTTATATTTAGTTTAAAAGTAGATGTTATAAAGGATAAGAGTCTTATATCTTTTAAGATTAACAATAAGAAAATTGTTATGAAAAAAGGTACTTCATTAGAAGCAGAGGCTTGGAATTATAAAAGTATTATTTATAATAAGAAGGAATATAAAAAGTATCCTGTTATAAAGGGTGGCGTTACAATTGGTTCTTCTGCAGATGATGTTGTTAAAATGTTTGATATAAAAAAAGGTGAAGCATTAGTAGATAAAGAAGTTAGTGCAGGTGACGGAGAAACTGATGTTATAGTTAGTAGATTCAAAAGTATAGATGAAATAAATAAATCTAAATATGTTGATTTAATTTTAATCTTTGGTTATAAAAATGTTAATGGCAATTTAGTAAAATTAAATTATAAAGAATTAAAAGAATCTATGGAAAAAGAAAAGAATATTTTATATTATATTGGTTTCAATGGTTTATGTGGTGATACTGACCAGTTAGTAGAATGTTCTAAAGTTGCTTCTATTTCTATTTATTATAACTAGTATCATTGAATTATCACGTCTTATATGATATAATTATTAACGAAATAGGTGATTAGATGAAAAGATTTATAGCAAATATTAAGAGATATTTTAAATATGCTGTTTATTCTGCTAAAGCTGATTTAAAAAGTGAAGTAGAAGGATCATATTTAAACTGGTTATGGTGGATACTAGATCCATTATGTTTTATGTTAATTTATATTTTTGTGGCATCAGTTGTATTTAAATCATCTGAGCCTTACTTTCCTGTATTTATCTTTTTAGGATTAACAGTATGGGATTTCTTTAACAAAACAGTTAACGCTAGTGTTAAAATTGTTAGTGTTAATCGTGGTATTGTAACTAAAATTTATATTCCTAAATATATTTTAATTTTACAAAAGACATTTGTTAATTTATTTAAAATGAGTATTTCATGGTTACTCGTTTTTGGACTTATGTTAATATGTAGAGTACCACTTTCTATTACATTCTTGTGGTTCTTTCCAATTTTAATTATTTTATATTTAATAACTTTTGGTATTTCTTGTATATTATTACATTATGGAATATTTGTAGAGGATTTAGCTAATGTTACTGCTTTATCTTTAAGATTTGTTTTCTACTTATCTGGAATTTTCTATAATATTGGTAAAAGAGTACCAGCTCCATATAACAAGATATTACTTAGATGTAATCCAGTAGCATTTATAATAAATTCATTTAGAAATATTTTCTTACGTGGTAAAGTACCATCATTAATTATGTTAGGTGGATGGACTTTTGTAGGAATAGCTTTAATAGCGTTAGGAATACATATTATTCATAAATATGAAAATAGTTATGCGAAGGTGATTTAATGAAAAAAGAGGCAGCAATTACAGTAAAAGATTTACATATTAGTTATCGTGGTATTAAGAAATTTTCAATAAAAAGATCACTATTTAAAAAGAAAAATTCTATTGAAATATTCGATGCAGTAAAAGGTATTTCTTTTGAAGTTGAAAAAGGTAAAATATTAGGTTTTATTGGTAAGAATGGTAGTGGTAAATCTACAACTTTAAGAGCACTTGCTGGAATATTTTCACCAGATAAGGGTGTTATAGATTTACACGGTAATAGTGTATCATTATTATCAATAGGTGTAGGATTTCAACCTAAGTTAACAGGATATGAAAATATTTATTTATCAGGAATGTTACTAGGATTTAGTGAAGCTGAAATAAAAGCAAAAGAAGAAGAAATAATTAAATTTGCTGATATAGGTAGTTTTATTTATAAACCTGTTAAGACATATTCTTCAGGTATGCATTCTAAACTAGCGTTCGCAATTACTGCTATTCTTGAAGCTGATATTATTTTAATAGATGAAGTTTTAAGTGTAGGGGATGCTAAATTTAAAGAAAAAAGTTACAATAAAATGAAAGAATTAATCAGTGATGAAAATAGAACTGTTGTTATTGTTTCTCATAGTTTAGAAACTATAAGAGAATTATGTGATCAAGTATTATGGCTTCATGATGGTAAAGTTAAAAAGATTGGTACACCAGAAGATGTAATACCTGAATATAAAGAATTTATGGCACAGTAGTGGTGATAATATGAGTATAAAAATAGATAGAATACAAAGTACAATTATTAAAGAAGTTAGTTATATATTAGCTAATGAAGTTAAAGATCAAAATATAAAATTTGTTACTATAAATGATTGTCATGTAACTAATGATTTAAGTTATGCTAAAATATACTATACTGTTTTAGATGATTCAAAAAAAGATGAAACTGCTAAAGCTCTTAAGAATGCATCTGGTTTTATTAGAAAAGAATTAATGAATAGAATAGATATTAGACATACTCCAGAATTAGAATTTGTTTATGATGAGTCAATTGATTATAGTAATAAAATAGAAAATATCATTGAAAAATTACATGAAGATGTTGAAAAAAATGATTAATTAGAATATAATTAAATTAATTAATTGTGATAAATATTAGTAGTTATTTTATTGGTAATAAGAAAATTAGTGGTGATGAAAACTAATCAAGATAAAATAATGAATTACATGTTTTGAATTAAATCGGTTAATTCCGTTATCAATTAAAGAGCATAAGTCATTATGAAATAAGGTGGTACCGCGGAATTTTCGTCCTTATATCAAGTGGCTTTTTTATGTAGGTGAGAATATGATAAAAAGAGTGATTTTTGATTTAGATGATACTTTAATTAAGTGGGATGATAGTTATTATGATACTTTAGATAAAACACTTAATTATTATAATATAAAGTATGATAGTGATATTAAAAAGAATCTTATTAAAGCAGTAGATGATTATGAAAGTAAGTATGATTATTATAATATGCAAGATATGAATAATCTTATGAAAGAATATACTAATATAGATTTACCAGATACTTTTGTTTACAAATGGACATTATATTTAGAAGATTGTGTGCCATCTAAAGTAGATGAGGAATTAATAGATATATTAGAATACTTAAATAATAAATATGAACTTGTAGTACTTACTAATTGGTTTTTAGATGAACAAGTTAATAGATTAAAAAAATGTGATATTCTTAAATATTTTAAAGAAGTAATAGCTACTGAAGAAATAAAAAATAAACCTAATAAAGAAGCTTATATTAAAGCATGTGGTTTTAATAAAGTAGAAGAATGTGTAATGATAGGTGATTCTTTAAATAAAGATATCACTCCTGCATTAGAAAATGGATTAGATGCGATTCTTTATGATTATAAAGATAAGTATAATACTAATACAAAAAAAGTAAAAAAATTAAGTGATTTAAAAAAATATTTATAGGAGGTATTTATGGAATTGAATAGTTATATTGATCATACAAATTTAAAACAAGTAGGAACTTTAAAAGATATTGAAGCTTTATGTAATGAAGCAATTAATTATCATTTCGCAAGTGTTTGTGTAGCGCCTTATTATGTACCACTTGCTAAAAAATTACTTAAAGGAAGTACTGTTTCAGTATGTACTGTAATTGGATTTCCTAATGGATATTCAACAAAAGAAGTAAAAGTATTTGAAGCAATTAATGCAGTTGAAAATGGTGCAGATGAAATCGATATGGTAATTAATATTAATGCAGTTAAAAATAAAGATTTTGATTATGTTAAAGAAGAAATAGAAGAAATAAGAGATGCAATAGATGGACATGTATTAAAAGTTATTATTGAAACTTGTTTCTTAACAGAAGAAGAAATAGCTAAGATGACAAAAATATGTAATGAAACCTACGTAAATTTTATTAAAACTTCTACAGGATTTGGTTCAAGAGGAGCTAGTATAGAAGATTTAAAAATAATTAATGAAAATAAAAATGAAGTATTAGAAATAAAAGCAAGTGGAGGTATTAAAACATTAGAAGATGCTGAAGCTTTTATTAAAGAAGGAGCTACAAGACTTGGAACAAGTAGTGGAGTAGCAATTATGAAAGGAGAATAAAATGACTTTATTTGAAGATTTAAAATGGAGAGGACTTATTAAAGATATATCAAGTCCAGAATTAGAAAAGAAATTAAATGAAGAAAAATTAACTTTTTATATAGGAACAGATCCAACTGCAGATTCTATGCATATAGGACATTTCTCTAGTTTTTTAATTGCTACTAGACTTGCTAAAGCAGGACATAAACCAATTTTATTAATTGGAGGAGCGACTGGTCTTATTGGTGATCCTAAACCATCTAATGAAAGACCTATGATAACTAAAGAAGAAGTAGAACACAATGTAGAAGGATTAACTAAACAAGCTAAAGAAATTTTTGGTTTTGAAGTAGTTAATAACTATGATTGGATTAAAGAAATAAATACTATTGATTTCTTAAGAGATTATGGTAAATATATAAATGTTAACTATATGTTAGATAAAGATATAATAAGTAGAAGATTAGAATCAGGAATAACATTCTGTGAATTTGCTTATACAATATTACAAGGTTTAGATTTCTTAGTTTTAAATAAAACAAAAGGAGTTACACTAGAAGTAGCTGGTTCTGATCAATGGGGTAATATAACTACTGGTATAGAACTTGCTAGAAAGAAAGATAATATAGAACTATATGGTATGACAATGCCATTAGTACTTGATTCAAATGGAGTTAAATTTGGTAAAACAGAAGGAAATGCTTTATGGTTAGATAAAACAAAAACATCTTCTTATGAATTATATCAATACTTAATTAATAGTGATGATAATTGTGTTATTGATTACTTAAAGAAATTAACTTTCTTATCTAAAGAAGAAATAGAAGAAATAGAAAGAAAACATAATGAAAAACCAGAAGATAGATTCGCACAAAAAGCATTAGCTCATGAAGTTATAACATTCTTACACGGTGAAGAAGAATATAATAAAGCAGTAAGAATAAGTGAAGCTTTATTTAGTGGGAATATAAAAGAATTAAAACTAGATGAAATAGAAGAAGCATTTAAAGATATACCAAGTTTTAGTATAACTGAAGATACTAATTTAGTAGATTTCTTAGTAAATAATGGTATAGCTTCATCTAAAAGAGAAGCAAGAGAATTTATAAATGCCGGATCTATAACTATAAATGGTGATAAATATACAGATGAAAATCAAATAATCA
This sequence comes from uncultured Bacillota bacterium, assembly GCA_946626905.1. Classification (GTDB taxonomy): domain Bacteria; phylum Bacillota_I; class Bacilli_A; order RF39; family UBA660; genus OMSK01. The sequence goes on from CAMOVA010000042.1 coordinate 5,283, forward strand.
CAAAAGAAATAGCTATTGAAAATAAAGCAATAGTTGTAAGAAGAGGTAAAAAGAAATACTTTATAGGATTATATAA
>CAMOVA010000043.1 GCA_946626905.1 uncultured Bacillota bacterium
AATTGGTCATTAGGTGATTATTTTAAACAAGAAGCAATAGAGTGGAGTTTTGAATTTTTAACTGATGTATTAAAAATTCCAGTAGAAAAATTAGCTGTTACTGTATTTGCTGGTAATGATTTATTACCATTTGATAAAGAAGCACATGATTTATGGTTAAAACTTGGAATTCCTGAAGAAAGAATTGCAAGAACTACAGAAGATAATTTTTGGATAGCAGGAGAAACAGGACCATGTGGTTCTGATACAGAAATGTTTTATTTTAGAAGTAATGATCCAGTACCAGAAACATTTGATCCAGAAGATGAACGTTGGGTAGAAATTTGGAATGACGTATTTATGCAATTTGAAAAACATGAAGACGGAACTATAACAGAATTACCAAATAAAAATGTTGATACTGGTATGGGTGTTGAAAGAACAACTGCAATATTAGAAGGTAAAACTGATAATTATGCATCATCTATATGGACTCCAATTATTAATTTGATTGAAGAAATTTCTAAAGTTTCATATACAGGAAATGAAAAATCAATGAGAATAATTGCGGATCATATTAGAACAGCTGTATTTATATTAGCTGATCCAGCTGGAATAAAACCATCTAATACTGATCAAGGTTATATTTTAAGAAGATTAATAAGAAGAGCAATTAGACATGCTAAAAAATTAAATATTGATATTAATTCTGATTGGGATACTCAAATAGCATCTAAATTAATGGATATGTATGATACTTATTACATGGAATTAAAAGATAATAGACAAGTTGTTATTGATGGATTAAAAGCTGAAAAGATTAAGTTTAATAGAACATTAGAAAAAGGTTTAAGAGAATTTGAAAAAGTATCAGATAAAGATATTGATGGTACAACAGCTTTCCATTTATTTGATACATATGGTTTCCCACTAGAATTAACAATAGAATTAGCAAGTGAAAAAGGTTTAAAAGTGGATGTAGAAGGTTATAACCAAAAATTTAAAGAACATCAAGAATTATCAAGATCAGCATCTGCAGGTAAATTTAAAGGTGGACTTGCTGGAAATGGTGAAATAGAAACTAAATATCATACAGCAACTCATTTACTTAATGCTGCTTTAAAGGAAGTTGTATCTAAAGATGTTCATCAAAGAGGATCTAATATAACTGCTGAAAGATTACGTTTTGATTTTAACTGTGATCATAAGCTTACTGATGAAGAGAAAAAACAAGTTGAAGATTTAGTTAATAAATGGATAGATGAAAAACTAGATGTTACAGTTAAAGAAATGTCTAAACAAGAAGCTATTGATTCAGGGGCTGAATGTATGTTTATTGAAAAATACCCAGATGTAGTAACTGTATATTCAATAGGGAATGTATCACATGAATTATGTGGAGGACCACATGTTAAGAATACATCTGAGCTAGGTCATTTTAAAATTAAAAAAGAAGAAGCTAGTAGTGCTGGTGTAAGAAGAATTAAAGCAATATTACAATAAAAAATAGATTTTTCTATTTTTTTTGTGTTATAATTTTATAAGGATGATGATAACATGAAGAAAATATTAATGAGTATTTTATTTGCATTTTTGTATGTGATAGGTGAAAGTTATAAAAAATATTATTGTTTTAAAATTAGTTTAAAATTAGCTTTTTTATTTTTAGCCGCAACTTTTATTTCTTATGTTTTAATATCTTTAATTGATAAATATTTTTCTAAAATTTCAGTAAATAAAAAAACAAAACTAAAATTTTTATTTGATGATTATCCTATTTTACTAATACTTATAATATTGTTGTGTTATACACCATTTATAATTTTAAAATACCCAGGTAGTCCTGGATGGGATTTCTTTTATATTTTTAGACAATGTTTTCAAGGCAGAATTGATATGCATTTTCAAATTGTTTATGTTTATATTCATAAATTTATATTACAATTAGGGATAAATTCTCACAATTTAGATTTTAGTGTATTTATTCTTACTATTATTCAATTAGGAATTTTCTTATATACAATGTATGAAACATTTAAATATTTAAAGAAGTGGAATATAAATTATAAATATAGATTATTTTTATTACTTTTTTATTCTTTGAACCCATTATTTTTAAATTATTCTATGACTTTATATAGTGATGTAACACTTGCTTGTTTTTTTACTTTATATATATTAATTCTTACAGATTTTGTTAAATGTAAAAAATGCAATATTTTAAAATTAGTGATATTTACTATTTTAATAATTTGTACAAAAAATAGTGGAATTTATATAATTTTACCAACATCTATATATTTATCATATTGCTATTTTAAAAATAATAAAAAAGTAGCATTCTTAATTATATTGCCAGTAGTATTAACTTTTATAACAAATAAAGTATTAGGTAATTATTATTGTCAAGATACGTCTGCATCATATTTATCAATTCCAATACAAAATATTTCAAATTATTCTAACAAATATCATAGTGATATATCTAAAGAACAAAAGAGAAAAATAAATAAAATATTTGATTATGATAAAGCAGGTAAGTATTATAATCCTAAGATAGTAGATAATTCTAGAGATAATGCTTTTAATTATAAAAATGAAAGTAATACAGATTTAAATAATTTTATTAAAGTATGGATAGAATTATTTTTTAAACATCCAGATGCGTATATTGATTCATTTATAAATAATACATATCAATTATATTATCCATTTGAAAACACAACATTTTTGTTTTCTTATTATAAAGATACTTTAATACTTGATAATATTAAAGTAGATAATTATTTCATAGAAAAAAATACTAAAAATAGAAACAAGATATATAAATTTAATAAAAATATAAGTAAAACAAAAATAATAAGATACATAGATGATCCAGGAATATATGTTTGGCTATTTTTACTATTAATAGTAATTCTTAGAAAAAAGAATAGTGTATTACCACTTATTCCCCTTTGTATGAATATTTTAGGTATACTAACAGGCCCTGCAATTGATTATAATGGAAGATATGCTTTTCCTATAATATATTCAATATTAATTTTATATGCATTTTATAGTTATTTAGAAAGAGGAGATTAAATGAAAAAATTATTAATATTATTAGTTCTTGTTATAGCAACAGGTTGTACAAGTGAAAGTTCTATTAAATTTAAAGAAGATTATGAAAGACTAAATGGAAATAAAAATAAAATGGGAATGGAATATAGAAACATTGAAATAAGTAAAAAGAATGTTTTTAAAGAAGTAGAAGCAAAAGAAATAGTAAAAAAAATAAATAATAAAGAAACTTTTTATGTTTATTTTGGTTCTGAATTATGCCCTTGGTGTAGAAGTGTTATTGAAATGGCTGATTCAGTATCTAGAAATAAAAAAATAGATAAAATTTATTATGTAGATGTATGGGATGATGATGGTAATGAAATATTTAGAGATAAATATGAACTTAAAGATAATGAATTAGTATTAACATATAAAGGAGTTAAAGAATACAAAAAAATAATTGATTCAATTGATTCGGAATTACTTAGAGATTATGTTATAACTGATTCAGAAGGAAATAGTAAGGAAGTAGGCGAAAAAAGAATATATGCTCCTAATTTTATATATTTTAAAAAAGGAAAAGGAGTTCGTCTAATAACTGGTAAATCAGAAAAACAAACAGATTCTAGAGAAAAATTAACAAAAGAAATGTTAAAGGATGAAAAAGAAGCATTTACTAAATTCTTTACTAATTAGCACTTACAACTTGACAGTGCTAAAAGAAAGTGGTATTATTATCATGTAAGTTAAATCTTACGGGTAATAGAAGGGATATGATAATATGATGATGATACCTAGAAGAAATTTTGACTTATTTGATGATATTTTTAAAGATCCATTTTTTAGAAATGAAAATAAGGTGATGAAAACAGATATAAAGGAAAATGATAATAATTACATCATTGATATTGAAATGCCTGGATATGACAAAGAAAATATCAAAATTGAAGTAGAAGATGGATATTTAAATGTTCATGCTAAAGAAGATATTAAAAAAGATGAAAAAGAAGGAAATTATGTAAGAAGAGAAAGATTCTTTGGTGAATGTTCAAGAAGCTTTTATATTGGTGAAGAAGTAGAAGTAGAAGATATAAAGGCTGCATTTAAAAATGGAATTTTATCTTTAACAGTTCCTAAATATGAACAAAAGAAAGAATTACCAGATAAAAAATATGTTCAAATAGATGATTAAAAACTAGTATTTTACTAGTTTTTTTAGTATAATGTCTTTAAGGAGGTATTTATGAAAAAGGTAGATAAAAAACAACTAGCTGGAAAAGGGAAAGGATTTATAGATGAATTCAAAGCATTTGTTTTAAGAGGAAATGTTATGGATATGGCTGTCGGTGTTATTATTGGTACAGCTTTTGCAAGTATTATATCTGCACTTACAGATGACTTTATTAATCCACTAATTAATGGATTAGGTGGAGCAGAAGTTGCTGGTAGAATTAAAATATATGGTGGTCAATATTTAAATTACGGGCATTTTATAACAGCAGTAATTAATTTCTTAATTATGGCATTTGTGTTATTTATCATGCTAAAGGCAGTAAACAGATTAATGACTGTTGGTAAGAAAAAACAAGAAGATGAAGTTGTTGTCACTAAACCAGAAGATGTTGTTATACTAGAAGAAATTAGAGATTTATTAAAAAAGAAAACAAAATAAAGTGAGTAATCACTTTTTTTCTTTTTATATTTTTGATATAATTAGGTTGGTGAATAGTATGGGATTATTAACAGAAGAACAATATAAAAAAATTGCGGAACATCTTCATCGTACTGGAATTGATGATCAATTTAGATGGGCAGCAGATGAAATATATAAAGAAGAGGGTAGCTTTGATTTCTTTTTTTCTGATGAATTTAAAAAAGAATTAAAAGAAAATGAATATATTGATGTAGAGCGTGTTAATGAAATGTATGAAGAAGCTTTACAATTAGAAAGAGAAGGAAAAATTAAGTGATTAAATCAGTATACATTCATATTCCTTTTTGTAA
>CAMOVA010000044.1 GCA_946626905.1 uncultured Bacillota bacterium
AAATTCTGTAAAAAACAATTTAATTTAAGTTTTACTTAATTTAATATAATAATAATAAAATAATAAGATAATAATAAATAAAAATATTATAATATAAAATTATAAATAACGATATATATATTCAAATCATATTACATAAGGAGAAAGAATTAATTTTTGAAACTTTTTTAATTAAAAAAATTCTATTAAAAAATATGCTATTTATAAATTAGACTTTAATAAACCTCTATCAGTTTGATCTCTTTGAATACTTAATTGTCCTTTTGAAATATCATTTCTAGTATTCCTTACATTCCGATTATTAAATCTTATATTAGAAAAAGGTTTTGAATTATTTCTTATTTTTTTTACTTCAATATTATTATTATCCCCACCTATATTACTTTCATTCCAAATTTTTTGAGTATTTTCATAATTATTGGGATTTATATCTATATTTATTTCATCATTATTAGTATCAATATTTTTTCTTTTCATTATATTATTACTTAGTTTAATATTTGGAATCTCATCTTGAGGATTATATGTTATAGAATCCACTTTATTATCTATTAGATTATTATTTACTTTTTTCTTTTTCTTTTTAATTATTTTTTTCTTCTTTTTATCTGAATTATTTTTATTATATTGCTTACTATCTATAGGAAATATTTGAACATCCTCCTTTCCTTCATTAAGTACATTATCATTAACTAATATTCTATGTGTTATTTTTTTTATACTTCCACGCTCAACTCTTGCTCTTGGTTTTATATTATTTTTCTTTTTTACAGTGTCATCTTCTAATAATAAATCTCTTAATTCTGTTGGGAAAGTTTTAATAGTTTCATATGATATATCATCTTTATTTGATAAATTTCTAATTTGATGATATATACTTTTAACAAATAATTGATTATAACATAAAATTACTAAATCTATTAAAGCACATATGCCTGAAACTAAAATGATATCAAACCAAACAAGTGAAGAGTTGAAAGTATAATCTATAGAGCCTGAACTTGTAAAAATGTTTATTTTTTCTACAATTACTAAAAATATTATATACAAAAAAAATGTTAATAATATAATAATAATCCAATTTATAAATGTGTGATATTTAGTGAAAATAATCAAATCAACTGTTACTATAATTAATATATTAGTATATAAAACAGCACTAATAACCCATAAATTAGATTCATTTCCATTTTTATTAATTTCTTTGAAAACAACATAAATTGTTATAAAATAATTTATCATTGCATGTATTATTCCTTTTAATTGGTTTAACAAAAAATTTTTAATATTAAAAATAGGTTTATCTCTTTGTTCTTTATATAAATAAGGTATAGAAATTTGAACAATAATTCCATCTTCCTTTCTTAATGATATATCTAAAATACCTCTACATGCTAAAGGTATTGAAGTAAATAATAAATTATATAAGATAATAAACCAATCCTCTATAATAGTTTGACCACTAAAATCATTTAAAAATCCATAAAAAAAATGAATTATAGTAAATACAAAATTTTTATAAAAAAAATATATAACCATAACACTATTTCTCATAAGATTCAAATACCCATGGAAAAATAATAATCTTCTTAAAACTTTAAATTCCCCAATGGCATAATCTGAGCTTTGTGCTGCCCTTAGACCCTCTTCACCATATATTCCAATTCCAATATGGGCTTCCATGATCATCGATACATCGTTACCACCATCTCCTATAGCTAATGTTATTTTTGATTTATCATAATTTTTCATTAATTTTACAACTTGACTTTTTTGTAATGGAGATACACGACAACATATGACAGCCACTGCCTCTTTAGCTACTTCTAAAAATATTTTTGCTATTTCTTCATTATTTGTTATAGTTAAAAGTGCTTTTTCATCTACTAATATTCCAAATTTTAAATTTTTTTCTTTCATATATCCATCTTCGACACTACCCTGGAAATGTTTATATTCTTTTACAAATTTTAATATTACCTCTTCTTGTTCTTCTTTATTAACAACATTAAAATTTTGATCAACTTTTTTCTCAACTCCTTCGACAAAAAAAGTTTTAATTTCTTTATTTATTAAATTGCAACTTAATCCAATGTTATAAGCTGTTGATAATTTATCTCCAGTGAGCATCCATATTTTTATATCAGCTTGTCTTAATTCTTTAATAACTTCTGGGACACTATCTTGTAATTTATCTTCAACAATGGTAGAACCTATTAATGTCAATCCACTTTCAATTCTATGATGTATTTCTTCTAATTTTTCTTTTTTGTGTAAGGTATCCATTTCTGCCTGCTCTAATTCAGCAGCAAAATCTTCCCATTCTTCTTCTTTAAATATTTTCATAGCTATATATAATGTACGATATCCCTGAGCACTAAATAAATTTACAAAATATCTTGATCTTTCTAAAACTTCAGGTGGAGTAGATTCATCAAGTCTTTCTTCTATAATTGAATCTGCTCCTTTTATATATAATTTATATAAGCTTCCTTCTTTAACTATTACACTTTCTCTTTTACGGTCTGAAGAAAATTCAATTTGTCTTAATTTTTCAAATCTTTGTTGTTCTTTAAACTTTTGATTATTTTCTGGGGAAATATATGATAATAAAAATTGAGTATTATTATCTGAAACATCAAATTTAAATCCCTGGAGACTAGCACTTTTTACTAATTCTAAATTGTCTGGAGACATGCCAATATATTCTCCATTTTGTATAGAACAATCATGACATAAGGCCAATGCTTTCCAAAATTCTTCAATTAATTTTTCGGTGCTGTCTAAATATATGCATACATTTTTATTTTCTTTAGATTTAACGACATAATCAGTATATTTTATAGAAGGTAATTTTTTTAAATTTCCATTAATAGTTTTATCATCATTTTCATCATCATCGGTTTTATTTAATTTACCAATTGTAGATGATCTTAACATTGTAAAATTTTCAAAAGGAGTAATATCTTCATTTATTCTTAAAGCTTTATTCAAATTAAGCTCATCTGATTCAAATCCATTTCTAATAAATTCAAAACATTGTTTACCTATAACACAAAATTTTAAGTTCATTTTATTACAGGTTAAAGTACCTGTTTTATCTGAGAAAATATAGTCTACCATCCCAAGTTCTTCATTTAATGATACTGAATTTGTTGTTATATATTTTTTTCTATTAAAAGAATATGATTCGGCATCTGCCCCTATAAATAATCCTTGGACAATTTTAACTAATTCTAAAGTTATAATTAATGATATTGGAATCATTGTATTTAGTAATAAAATATAGGTGAAAAAAGATAAAAAGGAATCTAAGGATAGATTAAATGGTAAATAGTCTATCCAATAATATAATTGTGATTCTTGTTCAGATATGGATGATGAAGATATTATTTTTTTTTTATCTTTTTTAAAATAAGCTAAATGGCAAACACAACTAATGATGCTTAATACAATTTGTACAACTAATATTCCTACTAATAATTTATTTAATAAAGATTCAACAGAAGACATTTTTAATATAGGGTCTTTAGCATTTTTCATTAATTTGCAATTATGACCAGTATAAATAATTATTCCAATAATCCATTCAGTGTTTCTTAATTTTGCTCCTTTTAATAATAGATTTTTTGCATCTAAAGGAAATTCATTTCCAATACCATTGAATCTCATATTTGTTCTACCGTTTAACATATATAAAGATGGATTAGGTAAATCACATTGAATTATACCTTCAATTGTTATTATATTTTCCTTATTTGTTACACTATTCATATTTGAATTACTATTAACTACTTTTATGTCATCATTTGCTGCATCATTTCCTCTTTTTTTTTTAATTTTCTTTTTTTTCAAAGTAGGTTTTTTACTTATTGAATTAGGTGCTCCTGATGATTTATCAGTATTTTTTCTATTTAAAGATAATACATCAGAATTTTTTAGCTGTAAGGAATTTACATTTTTAACTTCTATTTTAGTAGAGCAAGAAGATAAACTCAATATTTTAGCAAATTTTCCTTTAGTAAAATTTGGAGAAGATTTTATTTTAAGTGTTTTTTCCCCATCTAAAGTACCAGTTTCTATAAAGCATACACCATCAGGTAAATTAGAATCTATTAACATTAAATCAGCTGGAAAAATTCCATCTTGTTTTACTCGAACTATTTCTCCCATTCTTAAATCCCCACTTTTTATTTTAATCCAAATTCCATTTCTATATACCTCTACTTCATTTGAATTTTGCTCGTTATCTAAACTTCTCCTTTTTAGATCTTCTACTGCCTCACGTATTAAAGATACACATAAGACAAAAACTAATGGGAGAATAGCTGTTGCTGCTCCTAATGGACTTATTATTGGTATACTTTGAATTATTGCTATAAAAACAAAATAAATATTTGCTAATCTCATAAATTGATATAAAAGTGCTTTTGGTAAAAAAGTAAATGCGTTATATTTAGTAGTTGATATCTTATTATCTTTAAACATTAATTCTTCTGTATTTCTTTGTGGATCATTTATATAAAATTCATATATATCATCTTTTTTTACTATTTTTTCAAGAGGTGGAGCCTCCATAATCGGCTCCAAAGTTTTTTCTGGCTCTTTACTATCTAAATTGTTCATATCTTCCCTCATTTTTCTTATACTACCATTAGAGCTTGAAGATATTCTCTTTTTTTTCTTTTTTTTTGTCAATGGAACTGTTAAAGTACTTGCTGTTGTACCATCTTTCATACTATTTGCTTTACAAAGATTTATATTTGATTCTTTCCTTGATATCATTGATAAATTATTTGATTGACTTTGAGGTGTTTCCAAATGTAAATCATTATTATTTGTATAATATTTTGAATCATGCGAATAATTTTGAATTGCATCTCCTGGATCAATAGAATTTATTATAACTCCTTCTGTACCTTTATTTATTTGTGTCATAATATTTATTTATTATGTTATTTATTTTATTATTTATTTAATTATAATATTATATCAATAAAATATTGGAAATAATATATAAATAAAAT
>CAMOVA010000045.1 GCA_946626905.1 uncultured Bacillota bacterium
GTCGTGATGATATTATGGTTTATTTGATGTATCATGGTGTTAAACCTATAAAAGCATTTAAAATTATGGAATTTGTTCGTAAAGGAAAAGCATCAAAGGATCCAGAAACATGGAAAGAACATGTTAAGACAATGGAAGAAGCAAATATTCCAGAATGGTTTATTGAATCATGTCGTAAAATAAAATACATGTTCCCTAAAGCACATGCGGCTGCTTATGTTATATCAGCATTCCGTATTGCTTGGTATAAAGTTCATATGCCAGTATATTTTTATTCATCTTGGTTATCTTCAAAAGCTACAGATGTAGATGTTGAAGCAATGATGAAAGGATATAATGATATTAAAAATAGAATTATTGAAATTCAAAACAAGGGATATGATGCGACTAATAAAGAAATGGGTCAATTAGAAAGCTTAAAAATTGCTTTAGAATCAACAGCTCGTGGAATGAAGTATACACCTATAGATTTATATAAAAGTGAAGCAACTTCATGGAATGCTGAAAGTGATAATGAAATAAGGCCACCATTTAATTCTATTGAAGGTCTTGGTGATACAGTGGCTCATAATATTGTAAAAGAAAGAAATAAGAAACCTTTCTTAAGTATTGAAGATTTACAACGAAGATGTAAAATTTCAAGTACGCTTATTGATAAATTGAGATTGATGGGAATACTAGATGGAATGGATGAATCTAGTCAAATGACTTTATTCTAGGATCTATTCCATCCTTATTTTTGTCAAATGTTAATGCTGGTTGACAAAATTCTACCTAAAGTTGGTAGAACGCAACTAATAAATAACATATAATTAATGTGTGGTTTAAAAAGAAGAAAGTTTATGTTTATTTAAATTTTTCTTTTTGATAAATTGCTGTTTAAAATATTATATATTAAGAATTAGAGGAGGAGTTATGTTATACAAATTAGAAAATGTAACAAAGACATACAAGAATAATTCTTCAGAGAATCATGCTTTAAAAGGCATTAATTTAGAAATATCTGAAGGAGAAATTGTTGTAATATTAGGGCCAAGTGGTTCTGGTAAATCGACTATGTTAAATATATTATCAGGAATTGATAATCCTAGTCATGGCAAAGTTTACTTTAATGGTACAAGAATTGATAAGTATAAAGATAAAGAATTAACTTTATATAGAAAAAATAACTTAGGTTTTATTTTTCAAAGTTATAATTTAGTATCTAATTTAAATGTTAAAGAAAATATTGAGTTAGGTAAAGAGTTATCTGAAAATCCATTAAAGATAAAAGAAATAATAAAAGAAGTTGGATTATATGATCACAGAAAGAAATATCCTTATCAAATGAGTGGTGGACAAATGCAAAGAGTTGCTATCGCTAGAGCTCTTGTTAAAAATCCTAAGGTATTATTCTGTGATGAACCAACAGGAGCACTAGATGAAGAAACTGGTAAAAATGTTTTATCTTTACTTAAAAAAATAAATGAAAATCATAAAACAACAATGATAATTGTTACTCATAATCCAAGTATTGCTAATATGGCTAACACAGTTGTAAAAATGAACAGTGGTGAAATAGTAGAGATAGTTAAAAATAAAAAGATAATAGATCCAAAAGATTTGAGGTGGGCTTAATGAAATTACTTTTATTAAATGCTTTTAAAGGTTTAAGAAAGAAAAAAATTCAAATGATTGGAATTGTCTTTTTAGTACTTTTATCAACAGCTGTTTATACTGGAATGAATAGTGCGGTAGATAGACTAGAAGATAAATATTATAGTTATTTAGATGATCAAAATGTCGAAGATATAACAGTAGGAGTTAATATTGATTTACAAAAAGATATTAAAAAATCTGATGTTGATCATATGCTTAAAACTAGTTTAAAAGATGCTTCTAAAGAAGAAAAACAAGTTATATATGCATATAGAGAATTTTTGGATCATCCAAAATTTGATGTAAATATAATTTATAGTACACTTGGTGTATTAAATAAATATAATGCATTAGAAGAATATGAAATAAAAAAATTAGAGAAAAATAAAAAAGAATATGATTATACATATGAAAAAGAATATTCAAAAAATGTCCAAAATGGGAAACAATTAATTAAGGTAATACCTTATAATAAAGATAAAAAATTAAATAAAATTTATTTGGTTGATGGTAAATTACCAGAACATGAAAATGAAATAACAATGATGCCAGCAACTGCTAAAAAGAATAATTTAAAAATAGGTGATACTTATAAGATAAATGGTAAAAAATATAAGATTGTTGGTTTTACATATGCGCCAGATTATATTTATCCACTTATATCATTATCAATGCCTATATTTGATGAAAAGAATAATAATGTAATATATATAAATAAAGCTAATTATAATGATATTACTGGTATAGCTGAAAATAGTTATTCTATAAGATATAATTTTAAACCAAGTAGGAAATTTAAAATAAGTTCTACGGATTCTTCAGGTGAATTTAAAGATCCTGTATTTAGAATATTTAATAATAAAGCTGATTTTAATACAGATATGAATACTGTGCTTAGAATTGCTCGTATAGGTGAATTACAACTTGAATTTGCTTCAGATAGATTATTTGCTGAATATTTCTTATATCTATTATTAGGTATATCAATTATAATAATAGTAATTATTACTAAAAAGAGAATTGAAGATGAAAGATTACAAATTGGAGTATTAAAATCACTTGGTTATAATAAATTTAGTATAGCTGCTAGTTATTTAGTATATCCAGTAATAGGATCTTTGATAGGTGGAATAATTGGATTTGGAATAGGTAGTGTAATATCTTTACCAATTGCTACAATTCTTAGAAGTTATTATGCAGTTCCACTTGATCATTATGCTATTAATTTCAATTATTTAACAACATCTATATTAACACCAATGATTGTCTTATCATTATTAAGTTATATAATCGCATTAATAATGTTAAGAAAAAAACCACTACAATTACTTAGAGAAGGAAGTAATTTAAAAGTAAATATTTTTTCTAAGTTAGTAAATAAAGTAACAAGACTTTTACCATTTAACTCAAGATTTAAATATTCACTAGCATTCCGTTCAATAGGTAAATTATTTATTGTTACAATTACTTCGTTTTTAACAGGTTTATTACTAACATTAATTTTAATAGGAAGTAATATATTTAGTAATGTAATAGAAAAATCATTTAGTGGTATGGAATATAAGTATATTGCTTATTCAAATGGTTTTAATGAAATACCAAAGGATGATACTAAATCTGATTATGTGTTAGATATAAGTCTAGAATTACACAAAATTGAAGATAAAAATGGTAAAGCTAAAAAAGTTCCTAAAGATCAAGTAATGTCTATAAATGGTATAGATGTAAATAGTAAATATACAAAGCTTTTAAATAAAAAGAAAAAAGATCTTAAATATAAATTAAAAGATAAAAATGGAGCTATTATTAGTAGAAATTTAAAAGAAAATTTAAAATTAGATATTGGAGATACATTTACAGTTAAATATGAAGATTTAGAATTTTCATATAAGGTAATAGATGTAGCAGAACAATTCATGGGATTTACTGCTTATGTAAATAGAGAGGGTGTAAACAAGAAGGTAGGAATACCAGCAAACTCTTATTCTACAGTTTATTCAAATGATGATAAATATAGTGAAATGTCTAAATTATCAAAAGAAGAAGCAGAAAAAATTGTTTATCTTATGAACATGGAAGATTTAAAAGCTAACATTGAAAAACAAATGGATAGATTTAATGGTAGTGTTTATATGATTATTGGATTTGCTTCAGTAATGGCATTAATTATTATTATGGTAATTGCTAATATTGTAGTAGAAGAAAATAAAAAGACAATTTCTTTAATGAAAGTTTTAGGATATGATAATAAAAGAATTTCAAAAGTAATACTTAATATATATACACCATTCATAGTTTTTGCTTATTTAATTTCTATCCCAGTAATGATTAAAATATTAAAAGCTATTGTTAAGGCTTTAATGGGTGATACAAAGGTAACTATTCCAATAGAAGCAGATCCTGTAACATTAGCTTTAGGATTAGTTGGTTTATTGGTTGCTTATTATTTAGCTCTTGCATTCTCTAAACGAGTACTTAATAAAATTCCTTTAGCAATAGCGCTTAAAAGAGAGTAGGTAGATTATGAATCTAATAGAAATAGAAAATGTTTATAAAATATACAAAACAGGTAAGATAAAAACAACCGTTTTAAATGATATAAATTTAAATATTAAGCAAGGTGAAATATTAGTAATATTAGGGCCAAGTGGTTCTGGTAAAACAACAATGCTTAATGTAATATCAGGATTAGATAAAATTACTAAAGGAAAAATTAAGTACAAAGGTAAAACTATATCTAAATATAGAGATGCTAAAATGACAAGGTTTAGAAAGAAAAATTTAGGTTTTATCTTTCAAACATATAATTTACTTGAACATTTAAATGTATATGAAAATGTTCTTGTAGGTGCTAGTTTAGGTAAAACTAAAGCAGATGTTGATACTATAATAGATACAGTAGGTCTTAAAAAACATAAGAAAAAATATATGTATCAATTATCAGGTGGAGAACAACAAAGAGTTAGTATAGCAAGAGCGCTAGCTAAATCTCCAGAAGTTATGTTTTGTGATGAACCAACAGGTGCGTTAGATGAAAAAACTGGTAAGAAAGTATTAGATGCAATAGTAGAGGCTAATGAAAAATTAGGTACTACAATGATAATTGTTACTCATAATCCAGGTATCGCACAAATCGGTGATAGAATTATTAAAATGAATAGTGGTAAAATAGTAGAAGAAATTAAAAATAAGAAAAGAACTAACCCTAAAGATATTCCTTGGGGATAGTTCTTTTT
>CAMOVA010000046.1 GCA_946626905.1 uncultured Bacillota bacterium
TTTGAAAAACAAGAAAATGATTTAAATAAAATTTATTTTGAATTATTAAATAATTTAAATGATAATAGAAAACAAGAATTACTAAAGTTTTTAAGATATAAAAATGTATAAAAAAATAATAATAGATAATAATACAAGTAAGGAGGATAAAATGAAAAAATTATTAGGTATTTTACTAGGATTAATTGTTGTTACTGGATGTGGTTGTAATATGAATATTACTAAAGATACACCAACTAAAAAAGTTGAACAGTTTTTTTCTAATTATCAAAAACTAGATGATAACGTATTAACTCAATTAGATAATGTTACAAACAATCAAAAAGATTTTACAGAGGAACAAAAAGATGAATATAAAGAAATAATGAAAAAGCATTATAAAAATTTGAAATACGATATAAAAGAAGAAATAATTGATGGTAATAATGCGACTGTTACTGTAGAAATTGAAGTAACTGACTATTCAAAAGTAATGGCAGATACAGATACATATTTATCTGAACATCAATCAGAATTTAATGATGAAGATGGTGTATATGATGTAACGTTATTTAATAAGTATAGATTAGAACAATTAAAAAAAGCTGATAAGACAGTAAAATATACATTAAACTTAACTTTAACAAAGAAAGATAATGATTGGGTTATGGATCCAATAAGTGATACAGATGAAAGTAAAATACAAGGAACATATGTATATTAGTGGTGTAAAATTTGGTGTAAAGTAAATAAAAGATAAGCGTAGTCTTATCTTTTTTAATTGAATTTATTGTATAATTATGATAATAGGATGGTGTTATAATGAGAAAAATATTGTTCTGTTTAATATTGATAATTATAACATTATCAAATATTAAGATAACAGGTAATACTAATTATACAGTTTTGAATAATAATAAAATGAGTAGTAATAGTGTGCTTAAAAAATATAATTATGTTTCTGGATATAAGTGTAAGAAAGTAACAGTAGTTAATAAAGATGGTAGCCTTGATGGTAAATATTCTCTTGAAGACTATGTTGCTGGAGTGGTATCTGGAGAAACACATATATTAGATGACTTTGTAACATTTGAAGCAATGTCTGTTGCTATACGTACATATACACTATATGTTACTGATGACTGTAGATATCCTATTATAAATAGTGAAGCACATCAAGTTATGGGAAGCCAAGCTAATGTAACTAAAGAAATAAGAAGTGCTGTAGCGAATACAAAAGGACAAGTACTAACATATAATGGTAAATTAATAAATTCAGAATATGATTCTTTCTATATGGGTGAAGGATTCTATTGTAATAAAAAATATTGTTATGCTACTTATAATAAAGTAGGTAATAAGAATGTTAAAAAACATAAAGTAAAAGTACCTTCAACATGGAGAGAAGATTTATCTGGAGGTCATGGTAATGGCCTTAGTCAATATGGTGCAAAATATCTTAGTATGCAAGGATATACATATGATAGAATACTTAAATACTTTTATGCAGATGGTGTAGTAATAAGTACAATTGTAAAACCAAATGTTGATGGATTAGAAATTAAAGATAATTTTATTACTAGAAAGACAAGACCTTTAAGAAATAATAGTTTCTATTATACAAAAGGTAATGCTAATTACTTAGAGGGTGAAAGTAATTGGTATGCTACATCACGTGCTAATGAAATTTTAACAGCGACTAATAGTAATAAAAGACTAAAATATATAAATACTAATGAGTATTGTTCATTAAATAATTTTAATACATCTACAGATTATCAAAATCCACAAGCTGGATCTATAATAAGTTGGGGAAACCATGTCGCAATCATAGAAAATGTTCATGATGATATGGTTGATATAACAGAAGCATATATTTCTTTAGGAAGTTATGGTAATAAACTAGCGACTGAACACTTACATGTAGATGGTATGTATTATAATTCAAAAACAAATAAACAAGATAGAAAATATAATTGTGAAAATAATAAATCGGGATGCTTTAAAAGAACTAATAATATAAAAATATCAGAATTAAAAAATAGATGGGGGTATGATTTTAAATGTTACGTATATCTAGTAGATTAAAAATTTGTATCATGCTTTCTTTATTACTATTACTACCTGGATGTAAGGCTAAAGTAGATATTACGATAGATAATACTTCATTTGCTAAAGAAGAAACTATCTTTACTGACAGTGATAAAGAAAACTTTGATGTTAAAAATGAATTATTAAATTCTACTCCAAGACAATATCTAGAGACAGATTTAAAATGGCCTACACCAACATTTTATGATGCCGCAACTAATCCTTTAGAGCCTAGCAAAATAGATGGGGTTTCATATTATAAAAAGACAGATTTATCAACAGAAAATGAATTAAAAGAAAAATATTTATATTATTTTAATTTATCTAATTATCAAAAATCTACATTATTAAATAAATGTTATAAAGCAAAAGTAAATATAACTAAGAATGTTATACAAGTAAAAACATCTAAGATACTAAATTGTTTTGAAGATTATCCGATGTTAGATGAAATAGATGTTAATGTTTATAGTAAATGTAATATAATGAGTAGTAATGCTGATAAGAAAACTAATAATAAATTAACTTGGAATATAACTAAAGATAATTATGATAAAAAGAATATATCGTTTGCTCTTGATTGTAGTAAAAAAGTAACTAATGTAAATAATTCTTATCTTATATATGCTTATCTAGCTTATATGGCAGTTATTTTGCTAGTTATATTATTATTTAAAGCAGTATTTAAACATAAGAATAAAATAAATTAAAAGAAATAAGTAATTATTTCTTTTTTTGTGTAATAAAATTAACTGGTGATGCTATGAAAAAAACTATTTTAGTAATTGTCGGTATATTATTTTTAATTCCATTAAAAGTAAATGCTATAAACACTAGTGCTTCATCAGCAATTTTAATGGATATGGATACTAAAAGAATTATGTATAGTAAAGATATTCATAATGTAAGATCGGTAGCAAGTATATCTAAAATTATGACGGCAATACTCGCTATTGAAAGTGGTAAACTTGATAAAACAGTTACCATTAAAAATGAAATAGATGAATCATATGGATCTGGTATATATATAAAGCATGATGAGAAGATGAAATTAAAAGATTTAGTTTATGGTTTATTACTTAGAAGTGGTAATGATGCCGCACTTTCTATTGCTGTAAATGTAAGTGGTAGTAAGGAATCATTTATTAAATTAATGAATGAAAAAGCTAAAAAGATAGGTATGAAAAATACAGTTTTTAATAATCCTAGTGGTTTAGATAAAGAAAGTGGTAATTATTCAACCAGTTATGATATGGCTTTACTTATGAGTTATTGTTATAAGAATAAAGTATTTAGACAAATAACAGGAACAAAAAAATATACATTAAAAACGAATAAAAATGTTTATGTATGGCATAACAAAAATAAATTATTAAATTCATATAAGTATTGTACAGGGGGTAAAACAGGATTTACTGAAAAGGCAAGAAGAACACTTGTAACAACCGCAACACATAATAATTTAAATTTAGTTGTTGTAACGCTTAATGATGGAAATGATTGGGTAGACCATAAAAATCTTTTTGAGTATGGATTTGCTAATTACTATAATTATAAAATTTTGGATAAAAAGAAATTTAAAGTAAAAAATGAAAAATATTATAAAGATTATAAGTTATATATAAAACAGGATTATTATTATCCTATAAAGCAAGGTGAAGAACAGAATTTATTGGTTAAAATTAAATTGCAAAAAATAAGAAATGTTAAAAATGGTAAACAAGTAGGATATGCATATGTTTATGTAGCTGATAATATGAAATATAAAAGGCCAATATATATCAAAGTAAATAAAAAAAGAAAGATAAAAATATGGTAAATAAAATATGGGCTTTCTTGATAGTAAGTGGTATAACTGTTTGTATAATAAATGGCCATGCAGATTTAATCAATAAAGAAATATTATCTTCTGGTAAACAAACGTTAGATATGGTGTTACAACTTTTTCCGGTTATAGCTTTATGGCTTGGTATAATGAATATTGCTAATAAATCCGGTCTATTAAATAAACTAACAATAGTTTTAAAACCTATTTTATATAAACTATTTCCTGAGATACCAAAGAATCATCCTTCACTTAAATATATTTCTTCAAATATAATTGCTAATGTTTTTGGACTAGGTAATGTAGCAACGCCATTTGGCCTTAAAGCAATGAAAGAATTACAAGAACTTAATAATAATAGCGAAGTAGCTTCTAAAAGTATGATTACTTTTTTAGTATTAAATACTAGTGGATTAACTTTGATTCCTACAACTATTATTTCTTTAAGAATTATGCATAAAAGTATTTCTCCGACTATGATAGTATTACCTTGTATTATCGCAACATTTTGTTCAACGTTAGGAGGCTTAATTATGAATAGTATTTTGGCTAGAAGGTGTAATAATAAATAATTATATATTACCATTATTAGTTTTGATTGTTATTGTTTATGGGGTTTTAAAGAAACAAAATGTTTATGATTTATTTATTGAAGGATCTAAAGAAAGTTTTGATTTCATTTTTTCTATATTTCCTTCTATGTTAGCGATGATTTTTGGAGTAAATATATTTTTAAAAAGTAATATTATAAATTATTTGTATAATTTTTTTTCAAATATTCATGTTATCCCACCTTCTGTTTTCCCTCTTATGATTTTAAGACCTATCTCTGGTAGTGCTTCGCTTGCTGTTTTAAATAATATACTAAAAAT
>CAMOVA010000047.1 GCA_946626905.1 uncultured Bacillota bacterium
ATGTTTTAAATTATGTAAATGCAGTTATGGTAGCTACTAACTTCTATAATAAAGAAATAGTTTCACACATTACAATGGTATACTATATTGGTGAAGCAGATGTATGTGGTGTAAGAGAATTTAAAGATGAAGAAGAGTTTACAAAAGCAATTGAAGAAGAGTTAGAATATTTAGAAGAGGAATAAAAGTTTCTCTTTTATGTATTGATTATTTATCCATTTTATTATATAATATATGTATATAAATAAGGAGATGATAAAAAATGGAAAGTAAATTATTTGAAACGATATATAATAATTTAAAGAAAAGAGTTGATTGGTGTAATACAAATTTATCGCCCATTAAAAGTAAAGATGATTTAGCTAATCTAACTGTTAAAAGGTATCAAGAAATCTTAAACAAATGTAAGTCGTTAATAAGTGATATGGATAAGATTTACACAGAACTAAATCATATTTATGGAATGGGAAATTTAACAGTTCAACAACAAAGTAAATTAGTATCTATGATGAGGAAGTTTACAAAATATAGAAGTGATATAAAATCTTTAGCCTCTCATAAAGATATTCATTCATTACCAACTATACCTACTATATCATCTTATCAATTATCAATATTGGCTAGTGGCGTGTTAACTAGTAATGGAGAAATAATTAACGTTCCAAATAATGTTGATAATAAGGTAAAGGTGGTTGATAATAAAGTAGATGTTGTTGATAATGAAGATGATACAACTAATTTACTACCTTACTACTATTTTGATAAAGTTAAAGAAGCAGACAGACTTAATATTAAAGTGGATATTACAGACCAAGAAAATATACAAAATGTTTTTAAGACAGTTGGATTAGCAACTGGACAAAAGATGGGAACAGAAATTAGATTTAGAAATTTAATTTTCAAATTAGGTGAACATTATGGTATTAATTGGGAACTTGATACACCAGGTAATGTTATTGGGAAGATAGTTGCAGATACAGAATATAAAAATAATGTTATTAAAAGATTTAGAAAGCTAATAAAGATAGGAGCATAAATTCCTATCTTTTTTATTTTAGGTATTGATCTTTTATTAAAAATATATTATAATCTAATTGTAGATAATAAATAAGGAGGAATATATTATGGAATATTTAGTTATTTACCAAGATTGTGGTGATGAATTACCAGGAAAGATGTATATTAGTTGTAGTAGCGATGATCGAATTTATACCAAATTATATTTAGTTAGATATGATGGGGTTGATGAAGATTCTAAATGGAGTGATGAAGATGTAAAAGAGGCATTAAAAGATTTAAAAGAAGAAGTGGCAGATGATAATGATTGTGGTATTAGCGAAGTTGATAATGAAATGATTGAAGAGTGGTGTGAAAACTATATAGATAGAGATGAAAATTCTATATTATTAGTTTTAAACTTAAAAACTAAAGAAGAAATAATTGATAATTTTTAAAAATTAAATAACAAATTTAAAATAGGGATTGATTTTCAATCCCTTTTATTATATAATATAAGTGTAAAATATAAAGGAGGAAAAATTATATGGGTTATTTAAGGTATTTAAAAGTAAATGAATTAAAGGAGGAGGTTGAAAGTAAATTAAATGAGTATAATAAACAATTTAATAGCAATTATAAAGTTGTTGATATTTACAAAGTGCCAAAAGCAAAATATACTTGGGATAGAATAATTGCAAAAGTAAATGATAATAAAAATGAAAAGATTATTAGCGTTAGATTATTTGGGGCTTTAGATTATTTTGGTTTTGAATTAATTGATTATTCAAATGATAAAGCTTATATATTTGATAATAAGCAATATGGTCCGGATTTAAAATTAAATTATGAAATGCCATTAAATAAATATATTAAAGATAATGAAGGTTATATGAAGGAAGAATTTAAAAATGAATTAAATAATTTAATAACTAATATTAAAAATAATAATATTAAAAAACGAATTTCAAAAAATTAGGGATTGATAAAATCCCTTTTTTATTATATAATTAATGTGTAAGGTTAAGGAGGAATAAAAATTATGTTAGGTTTTTATGGTTTAGAAAATATATATCAATGTAAAAATGATGAAGTAATTAGTGTATTTAAAATGTGGGATGGCAAATACCATATAGCATTTCAAAAAGGTGGTAGCCCTATTATAGTTGATGAGAAGACTAAAGATAAGTTATTAAAAACTTATGAAGCAGTTCAAATTAATATATAATTGTAGAAATAATATTATACCATATATAGGTAGGAGGTTAAAAGGTATATGAAAATTATTAAAGAAAAAGATTTAGAAGGTTTATACATAATTAGTTTGGTTCATCCAAGTAGAGAAAGTTATGTAGAATGTAGAAAGATTGTAAATAACAAAATAACAAAAGGTTATGATAGTGGTAATAGAGATGCTAAAAGTTCTATTTTATTTGCTAGTGAAGAAGATGCTAACTACTTTGCATCTTGTTGTGTTAATACCTCTTGTCCTATTAGGATTAGAAAAATTGGTAAAGAAAATATGGCACTATTAACAAAAAGTGGTTTAAGAGAATATGAAGTAGATGAATATTGTAATTGTTATTTACAAAATAAAACTATTAAGTATGATAGGAATGGTAATAAACTTTATGAAATTTAGGGATTGATTTAAATCCCTTTTTATTATATAATCAATATGTAAAGAGGAGGACAAATATATGTCAAAAAATTCAAAAAAATTAAATTTCAAAGTCGACTTAATTGCTTACGATGTTTGCGATTATGATCCAAAAACAAAAACAAATAACTATCTTTATGAGGCAGGTCAAATATTTTTACATTATGAATTTAATGTTAAACCAAAACATTTATATTCAAAATTAAAACCAATATTAAAACAACAAAAACACAATATAGGCTTAATGTTTATTGAAATTGGCCATAACCTTACTACAGCCAAATTATATCCCGTTAATAATGTTACTAAATTAAACCCAAATTTACCACTACCAATAAAACAAAATATAACATTTACAAACGATTATAATCTACCAATAAAACAATATTTAAAACAATATTTCGAATAAAATTAAATACAAAATTAAAATTAGGACTTGTAAAAAAGTCCTTTTTATATTATAATATATGTGTAAGGAGGAATACAAAATATGAAATATTGGTTGGTAATTGAAAAGGAATGTATATTAGGTGGTGATATTACAACCACTAAAGAACATAAATTTAGAAGTAAAGAAAAAGCGTTAGAGTTTGTAAAGTCAATTAAGCAAGATAGTTATCATTGGTTAATTGGACCTGCAGAGATAACAGTTGATTTCGAAGATGATGAAAAACCACTACATGATTGGGGTGGAAGTTTAAGAGGTGAATGGTAATGAAGTTAAAAGAAATTAAAAAAGTTCTAGTAGGTAAAGTTGATAGTTATGTAACATTAACTAAGATGGAAGAGAATGGTGAAATGTGTGAAGTTGAGTACACTTTGGACCTTGTATCCGATGGTCCCGAATATATTTTGTTAAGAGCTATATTTGAAAAAGATATTTTTAAAGACCTACAAGATATAGAAGTTAAGAGTGTAACTTGTAATGATAATGGTTTTGTAATTGAACTATTAGGTAAAGATACTTATAAAATATTTGAAGAGATAAGTAGAAAACACAAAATACCACTAAAAAGATACGCTATTGTAAGTTAGTGATTGATTTATTGAGGTAGTTATTATACAATATAAGTGTAAGGAAGAAGAAAATAAATAAGGAGGACTTACATATGGAAAAGAAATATTTAGAATTAGTATTAAATGGTAATTTAATTGGTGCATTTGAAGATGTTAAAGTATTCGAAGAAAGAGATAATGGCAATGAGATTTATTTAGAGAGTGCAGATGGTAATTACACAATTAGAAAGAATCAAAATGGTTATTACAATTTCAACGGCATACCATTCAATGAGTACAATTATTGTTGTCGAAGAACTTTAAGAAGTCATACAGATAACTTAAATCCTAGAATGTCAAAACAAGTTAATATTAAAGAGTAAGGTAACCTAAATTGGTTACCTTTTTATTTTTAGCCATTGAATTTTTAATTGTATTATTATATAATATGAGTGTAAATAAATTGGAGGTATGAAATATGAAAAGAGAAAATTTCCTAAATTTGTATAATGAACTAAAACGTTATGGAGAAGATGTTACTTTAATTGATAATGTCATAACAATTAATGACAATGAGTGTATAACGTTGTTAAGTGATGGAAGACTAAAAGTTAATAGAAAAGATTTTGTTTGTGAATACAACAACTTAGCAGATTACATTTCTTCCGTTGATGATGAACATTACTTAGTTAATTTCTACATCTCTATTATCCAAGATGCTTATTGTTGTGCTAGTAGAGAATTTAATGATTATATAAAAAGTTTCGAGGATAAAAACTTTTCAGATTAGTGATTGATTTATTTGATAAGTTATATTATAATTAAGGTGTAAATTAGATAAGAGGAAAACAAATTTAATTTACAATCCTTTAATAAACTAATACAAAATTTGTCGTTTTCCAAACTCCTTTCTAGGTAAAAGCCAGGGCCTCCTTTTCCTGGCTTTTATTCTTTTTATAAAACTGTGATTGAAATAAAGTTAATTGTATTATATAATAAGTGTGTAAAGAAAGATAGAGGAGATGTTGTATATGAAAAAAATAACTAAATTAATTAATGGAAGTATAGTAGT
>CAMOVA010000048.1 GCA_946626905.1 uncultured Bacillota bacterium
AATCCCCAATCCCCAATCCCCAATCCCCAATCCCCAATCCCCAATTTTTAAAAAAATTTTATCTAATATTATAAAAATATTAATTTATTAATAATTAAATAATAAATAATAAATCATAATGATCTAGTTAGAATGCTTAAATTACATTTAAAAATATAAAATGGAAGAAATAGATTCCAAAAACGAGTCATCTCTTAAATTACAACAAATGAGTGAAAGACAGGCAATATTATACTTAGAAAAAGGTGGTTCTGACATATTAAATAATATAAACTCCGAATCTCGAACCGAATTATTAGATTACCATAAATATTACCTTTTTAAAAAAAAGCAGCGGGAAAAAGAAATACCAAAAGAAAAGCTCGAAGAACGAAGACGACTTTATCAACTTAGTCTCAAGGAATACACCCCTATCAAGAAAAATATTTATATGGACAGAAAAAAGAAGATCAATGATTATGAAGATGAACCTCAATGTTTTTGTAAGCCGAATTATTTTACACCATCAGAAGTCGAAGAAATCCTTAGAACACAATATAAAGATAGAACCGAAGATGAACTTTTCGGATGCAAAGAAAAATGCATTAATAGAAATATCTACTTAGAATGTGATGAAAATTGCAAATGTGGTATATCTTGTCGCAACCGTGTATTTCAAAGGCAAGAATATGCTGATGTATATCCTATTAAAACTGAGAATAGGGGATGGGGATTGTGCGCGGGGTCTGTGATCAAAAAAGATACTTTTATTATGCAATATATTGGAGAAATTTATTCACTCGATTCTGAATATGGTAAAAAAAAGATGAAAGAATACAAAGATAATGAATGCACTTATTTAATGGATTTACCAAATAATAACAAGCACGAGGTCATTGATCCTACAAAAAAAGGCAATATGGCTAGATTTATAAATCACTCATGTGACCCAAATTGCGAAACACGAAAATGGCATATCAAAAATGAATTATGTATAGGTATTTTTGCTAAGAGGGATATCCAAGAAGATGAAGAGCTTACTTTTAATTATGATTTTGACTTGAATAAAACAAGATATCAAAAATGTTTATGTGGCGCTAAAAACTGCCGAGGATATTTAGGTATATCTACTGATGATAATAAAAAAAGTTCGAGTAGAGGTATCATATGCGGGATATGCAAAGAAAATTGCAAGCATAGTGAGCCTATTATTGGATGTAAAACATGCAGGAATTTCTTCCATAAAAAATGTGCTAAGAAAAAGGGTTCATTTTCTGCAGATGAGACAGAATATAAATGTTCCCATTGTATCAAGAAAAGTTCCAATAATAATAAAAGTACTGATAATATAAAGGATAAAATTAAATTAGATGAGGATCCAATATATGATGAAATAATCGAAGTTGGGGATGAAGATATTCAAAAAATAAAAAAGAATTTAGGAGAACTTATAAACATAGGTGCTCAAATGTTCTGGGATTTCCAAATGGAGAATGCGATATTAGGAACAAGTAATAAAATTGATTTAAAAATATCAGGAACTACTAAACAAATAGAAGGAGTTAAAGATGCCATAAATAAATTAAAACTAAAAAAAGAAGGAACTAATGATTATAATCTTAAAATCCAAATACCGAAAATATATATAAGAAAAATAATAGGACATCAACATAGAAATTTAGATAGTTATAAATCAAAATATGGTGTTCAAATTTTATATGATACAACTTTAATCACTGATGACATTTTTTCTATTCATGAAAACACAACTATTGAAATCAAAGGAAAAGAAAGTAATGTTAAAGCGGTTTCTTTAAGTATCAAACATTATTTATATAATTTAAAAGTTGTTTCGATATATCTCCAAGAAGAAGATTATTTTATTCTCAGACATAAAATATGCAATTTGAAAAATAATGTAGACCCGGCAGATTTAAGATTAAGAAAAATCGATTCAAAAAACGAGAGAGAAATTAAACATCCGTTTTATTATATATCAAATAATATGAAAGATCTTGTTATTATTGGATTCGAAAATGAAGTAGAAAAAGCTAAATTAGTTATTAAAAACTTTTTATTGTTGCAAAATAATTTACAAAGCAATTTTTCTTTAAATATTTTATTTCCTATTTATTTCAAAGCGAAATTAGGCGAATTTTTAATCGAGAATAAAGAAGACATAGAAAAAAACAAAATCAAAGTTGAATCAACAGATCCAGAATATTTACGAAGACATATATCAGTAAATATCAGGGGATTTTGGCCAGCAATATCCCAAACGAAAGCAAAATTATGGAAATATTTAAAAAATTATGCGACGAATACCATACCTAGAAAACACGATATAAACGAATTTGAACAGTATGCATATAATCAAGAACATAAATTAATATCAAAAAGTATTAGGACGTATATCGTAGAGCAAAGTCCTCAAATTAAAAATTGGGATTATATATCAGATGATATTGAATATTTACAACAAAAATATTCGGAACCAAAATTATTGGGACATTCATCCCCTGATAAAAATTCGGAAAACTCTGATGTTATTGAAAATTTCGTCAACACGATTGATAAAGAAACAAGAATTAATTATTTAGTAAATATGCGCCCAGGCGCTTATAAAAAAGTTTTTAATATGACACAAAATGATTTATTTGATGATATAATAGGAGTATTAGATGAAACTTATAATTCTTATCAAAATAGTAAATTAGAAAATAATACTGATATGAAAAGCGAAGATTATTATGCAAATTCGGATAGAGATAGAATTTATAAAAACGAAGACAGATTCGCTGAACCACAAAAAATTAATTCGGCTTTGTTTCATCAAAATGAGAAGTCTAGTTCTAATTTAAGTTTCAAAAATCATCCTTCTGATTTTAATGCAGATAACTATGACTCAAATAAAAATAAATATTTGGATAATCAAAATATTTCTTTGAATAATAATAATCCATTAAACAATTTTTCAGGAAATAAAAAGCCATATATAGAATCCCAAAAATCCAGTCTTTCAACCAATAACCACTCTTATCCCCCTTCATCTCAATTCCGAATGAATAACAATTATAAAAATAATAATGCCAATAGTAGTAATAGCTTGCAAAAAGTTAATTCATTTTTATCACCATTAGATAGAAATAATCAAAATCCAAATAGTGCTTATAATTCCAAATATGATAATTATGGCTATTTCCCGCGAAAAGAAAATAATGATAATTCGTCGAATTCATCTTATAATATGAGGAAACCTAATAGACAAGATTCCAGAAGTTCTAGTGAGAGAAGAAAACAAGGAAATAATATGAATAATAATTATTACGAACAAGAAAATAAAGGATATCCCGGTAAGTATAAAAATTACTTCCGAAATTACGACAAAGATTATGACTCATTCGATAAAAACAAAAGAAAAAATTCCCCTTATAAGGATTATAATTATCATGATAACAATAAATATAATAATAATGAATTCCCTAAATATTCAGACAGAGAAAGAGATAAAGATAGATTCATGAGAAGAGATACTGATAGAGATCATGAAAAAGATAGAGACAGAGGTCAAAATACTAATACTTGGTATAGAGCAAATGATGATGGTCCTAACAAAAATAACTTTGAAAATGGGCCTGGAGTTGGATACAGGAGAGGGGCCAGTTTACAATCTCCAGGGTCGAATCATTCTTCTTTTATGAAAGATTCATTTAATTATAGAAATAATTATAGGAATTATCCTCCTCAGAATAATAGAGATAATAATTATTCGGGCAATAGGAACAATCCAGGTAATGATATAAAAAATAACGATAATAGATATTCAAATTCTAAATATTATTATGATGAAGGGTATAATAATAGGAAAAGATTCTTCAATGATAACAATTATATAGATAAAAGGAAAAGTGATTATAAAGGTAATTCTTCCAATTATATTTCGGGCAATAAATATTCTGATAGACAGGAAAGAAGTAGAAGCAGAAGTAGAAGTTTAGATAGGAACCATAATAGATATAGGAGAGACACGTTTAGAAGAGATCGATCACACTCGAAATCTTTTCATAAATTTAACAATAATTATGACTAATGATAAGTGATTTTCTTTCCTTTTATTATATTGTTTATTATTTTTGGCAAAAGCTTTTTGTTTATATAAATTTAAAAATGTTATTATAAAAACAAAAATAACAAAAATATAATTAATCTATATATTTTATAATTAATAATATAATATTATAATGGGCAATGAATAATTTGAATTGACCGTTTATAAGTTCTAAATATAATTTAGAATTTTTTATAATTAGATAACTTGGTATAGTTATACTATGTAATAGATATAATAATAATAGACATAATAGTATAGATGATTCTTATAGTGAAGATTCATGTGTGTTTGCTAAAATTTTTATATATTGTTTTAATTGACTTTTTCTATGTCAATATTAATATAGTAATTTATATAATGAATTTTAATATTATATATTTTATTTCATAAAAAAATTATTAAATTAATAAATATTTTTATTTATTTTAATACAATTATTTTTTAAAAATTTTATTTTCTATGGGGATTGGGGATTGGGGATTGGGGATTGGGGATTGGGGA
>CAMOVA010000049.1 GCA_946626905.1 uncultured Bacillota bacterium
AATAATATAATTTTATAATTAATATATTAAAAAATAATTAAATAATAAATCATAATGATCTAGTTAGAATTCTTAAATTACATTTAAAAATATAAAATGGAAGAAATAGATTCCAAAAACGCGTCATCTCTTAAATTACCTCAAATGAGCGAAAGACAGGCAATATTATACTTAGAAAAAAGTAGTTCTAATTTAATAAACCCATTCAATTCGGAATCTCGAACTGAGGTATTAGATTACCATAAATATTATCTTTTCAAAAAAAAGCAGCGGGAAAAAGAACTTCCAAAAGAGAAACTCGAAGAAAGAAAAAGACTTTATCAATTAAGTCTCAAAGAATACACACCAATAAAAAAAAGCATTTATATGGACCGTAAAAAAAAGAATACCTATGACTATGAAGATTCTTTGCAATGTATATGTAAACCAAATTTATTTACACCATCAGAAGTAGAAGAAATTCTTAGGACACAATACAAAGACAAAACTGAAGAAGAACTTTTCGGATGTATCGAAGGATGTCAGAATCGAGCTATTTTCTTGGAATGTGATGAGAACTGTAGATGTGGCGCTTCATGCAGAAATCGTGTATTTCAAAGACAAGAATATGCAGATGTTTATCCGATTAAAACTGAGAATAGGGGGTGGGGATTGTGCGCTGGTTCTGATATCAAAAAAGACACGTTTATTATGCAATATATTGGAGAAATCTATTCCTTAGATTCAGAATATGGTAAAAAAAAGTTAAAAGAATACAAAGACAAAGATTGCACTTATTTGATGGATCTTCCGGGTGGTTCAAAGCATGAAGTCATAGACCCAACTAAAAAAGGTAATATGGCCAGGTTTATCAATCACTCATGTGATCCAAATTGCGAAACGCGTAAATGGCACGTAAAAAGTGAATTATGTATTGGTATTTTTGCTAAAAGGGATATCAAAGAAGATGAAGAATTGACATTCAATTATGATTTTGACTTAAATAAAACAAGGTATCAGAAATGCCTTTGCGGAGCCAAAAATTGTAGGGGATATTTAGGTATTTCTACCGAAGACAATAAAAAGGTTTTGAATAAGAGTCTTATTTGCGGAATCTGTAAAGAAAATTGTAAGCATAGTGAGTCTATTATTGACTGTAAAGATTGTGGCAAATTTTTCCATAAAAAATGCGCTAAGAAAAAGGGCCAACTTTCTTCAAATAATAACGAATATAAATGCGCTCATTGTCTTAAGAAAAGTTCTTCTGGAATTTATGCTAAAAGCAATGATAATAATATCATTAAAGAAAAAATTAAATTAGATGAAGAACCTATTTACGATGAAATATTGGAAATAGGGATTGAGGACTTGCAAAAAGTTAAAAAGAATCTGAAAGATCTTATCATTATTGGCGCTAAAATGTTTTGGGATTTCCAGTCAGAAAACGCCATTTTAGGTACTGATGATAAAATAGAATTAAAAATATCAGGAACTACTAAACAAATAGAAGGAGTCAAAGAAGCTATTAAACAACTAAAATTAAAAAAAGAAGGAACTAATGAATATAATATTAAATTACAAGTGCCTAAAATATTTATCAGAAAAATTATAGGACACCAATATAGAAATTTGGATAGCTACAAATCAAAATATGGAGTTCAGATTTTATATGATACGACACTAATCACTGATGATATTTTCCCAATACAAGAATACACCACAATAGAAATTAAAGGAAAAGAAAGTAATGTAAAAGCTGTTGCATTTAGTATAAAGCACTATCTATGCAATTTAAAGGTTATCTCCATATATCTATTAGAAGAGGATTATTTTACAGTGAGACAAAAAATATGTAATTTGAAAAACAGTGCAGACCCTGCTGATTTAAGACTAAGGAAACTCGATTCAAAGAACGAAAGAGAAATAAAGCATCCTTTTTACTACATATCAAATAATATGAAAGATATTGTAATCATTGGATTCGAAAATGAGGTAGAAAAAGCTAGATTAATTATTAAGAACTTTTTATTAATACAAAATAATCTTTCTTTTATTTATTCTTTAAATATTTTATTTCCGATATATTTTAAATTAAAATTAAACGATTTTATTAGAGAAAACTTGGAAGAAGTCGAAAAAAATAAAATCAAAATTATAGCAACAGATCCAGAATACTTAAGAAGGCATATATCAGTAAATATAAGAGGAAATTGGCCCTCAATAACCCAAACAAAAACAAAGCTTTGGAATTATTTGAAAAACTACGCGATAAATACGATTCCAAAAAAGCATGATATAAACGAGTTTGAACAATATGCCTATAATCAAGAACATAAATTGATATCTAAAAGCATAAGAACTTATATAATAGAACAGAGTCCACAAATAAAAAATTGGGATTATATCTCAGATGATATCGAATATTTGCAACAAAAATATTTTGATCAAAAATTAATAGGACAGGCTTCGCCTGATAGGAAAAAGGAAGGTTCCGATGTTATAGACAATTTTGTTTATACAATAGATAAAGAAACGAGAATTAATTACTTAATAAATATGCGTCCTGGAGCTTATAAAAAAGTTTTTAATATGACACAAAATGATTTATTAGGAGATATGATGAGTGTTTTGGAAGAAACATATAATTCTTATCAGAGCAGTAAATTAGAAAATAATACCGATATAAAAAGTGAGGATTATGGATATTCCGAAAGAGATAAGACATATAAAAATGATGATGGATTTGCTGAACCTATGAAAATTAATTCTGCTTTGTTTCATCAAAATGATAAGTATAATAATATAAGTTATAAAAATCCTCCTTCTGATTATGATTTCAATAATAATGATTCAAACAAAAAAAAATATATAGATAATCCAAATATTCCGTTTAATAATCCATTAAACAACTTTTCAGGAAATAAAAAGCCTTACATAGATTCTCAAAAATCAAATCTTTCCACCAATAACCACTCAAATCCTTCATCCCAATACAAAATGAGCAACAACTATAAAAATAACAACGGCAGTAATAGCAATTTACAAAAAATAAATTCATTTATGTCCCCATTAGATAGAAACCTTCCTAACACTAGTGGCAATTACCAATCAAAATACGATAATTATGGCTATTACCAAAGAAAAGAAAATAATGATAATTCTTCAAATTCATCATTTCTTTTGCGAAAAACCAACAGACCTGATTCAAGAAGTCCAAGTGAGAGACGAAGACCAGGGAATAATACAAATAATTATTATGATAAAGAAATGAAAGGATATCAAGGTAAATATAAAAACTATTTCAGAAATTATGACAAGGAATATGATTCATATGACAAAAGAAAAAATTCACCTTATAGTGATAATTACTATGAAGAGCCAAATAAATATAATCATTCTAATGAATATCCTAAATATAACGATAGAGATAGAGACAGAGGTAAAGAAAGAGATGTGAGAAGAGACATTGATAGAGACCATGATCGAGACAGAGATAGAGGCAGAGAAATGAATTCTTGGTACAGGAAAGATAGTCCTAATAAGAATAATATTGAAGAGAGACACGGGATTGGGTATAGGAACAATTTCGACGGGCATGCTAGTTCTAATAATAATTCTTATATGAAAGATAATAATTATAATTATAGGAATAATTATAAAGAGTCTTACAGGAATTATCCTCCAAATAATAGAGAGAATAATTACTCGGGTAGGAACAATTCGGGCAATGAAATAAAAAATAACGATAATAGATATTCGGGTTCAAAATATTATTATGACGATGGGTATAACAGGAAAAGATTCTTCAATGATAATAATTATATAGACAAAAGAAAAAGTGAGTATAAAGGAAATTCTTCTAATTATATGGGCAATAAATATTCTGATAGAGAGGAGAGAAGTAGGAGCAGAAGTAAAAGTTGGGGTAGGAACCATAGTAGATATAGGAAAGATGTGATGAAAAGAGAACATTCACACTCTAAATCTTTTCATAAATTTAATGACAATTATGAATAAATCATAAGTGGAATTTCTTTTCTTTTGTTTTATTTTTTGTAATTTTTGGCGAGAGCTTTTTGTTTATATAAATTTAAAAAAGTTATTATAAAAACACAACATAACAAAAATATAATTAATCTATATTTTTTATAATTAATAATATAATATTATAATGGGCAATGAATAATTTGAATTGACCGTTTATAATTTCTAAAAGTATTTTAGATTTTTTTATAAATAGCGAATCAATCATAAATTCGTTAGATAGTAGATATAGTAGTAATAATAGATATTTTTGTATTGCGAGTATTTATAGTGATATTATGAGTAGAATTGATAAAATAATTTATAATATATAATTGTATTTTTTGATGTTAATAATATATTTTATATAATTTAAATATGTTAATTATTAAACAAAATAATTATTAAAATAATTAATATTAAAAATATTTATTTAAATTAACTTAATAATTTTTTAATTACTTTTATTAATTGGGGATTGGGGATTGGGGATTGGGGATTGGGGATTGGGGATT
>CAMOVA010000050.1 GCA_946626905.1 uncultured Bacillota bacterium
TTACAAATGGTCGGGAAAACAGGATTTGAACCTGCAACCCCTTGGTCCCAAACCAAGTGCTCTACCAAGTTGAGCCATTTCCCGGTACAAGATAAATTATATATTATTTTATGTAAAGTTGCAATAGTTTTTGCTTATTTTTTTATAATTTTACAATAAAAAAGTAAATAATTACTTATTTACTTTAATATCTCCTACTTTTGTTTTTACTTTTAATTCTAAATCACTTTTACGATTGTTTTTTCCTATATTAGTGTCTCCTACTTTTGTATTAGCATCAATATAGATATCGTTTGTTGTTTCTATTTTGATATCTCCAACTTCTGTTTTGATCTTAGAATTTTTTGTTATGTTTAATGTGTTTATTTTGATATCTCCAGCTTTTGTACTTAAATTTACATATTTATTTATTGTTCCTACTTTAATGTCTCCTGCTTTTGTTTTACAAGTTAAACTATTTGCTTTTTCAATTTCAATATCTCCAGCACTTGTTTTTATATTAGCTCTTTTTAAAGTATCAGCTT
This sequence comes from uncultured Bacillota bacterium, assembly GCA_946626905.1. Lineage (GTDB taxonomy): Bacteria > Bacillota_I > Bacilli_A > RF39 > UBA660 > OMSK01. The sequence goes on from CAMOVA010000050.1 coordinate 525, forward strand.
CAATATCTCCAGCTTTTGTTTTAACATCTAATACAAGATTATTAAATTTATCTGCTTTAGTATCTCCAGCATCAGTATCTATTACTATCTTATTTTTATAATCAGCTGGTACATATACTTTAATTCTAGTTACTTTCATATTGAAACAGAATCCTCTACATTTTTTTGATTTTGATTCTATATTTAATGTGTTATTTTCTACTTTAGCGCTTGTTCTTTTTTTATCTCCATAAACAACTACTTTTATTTTATTTTCTTTGTTTTCTTTGATATAAACATTTCCATAATTAGAATCTATATTTATATCCATGACATCATATGTTTCATCTAATACTTTTTCTTTACTTATTACATGATTGAAAGAAAAGTTATATGTTCCACCAATCATTTTTATCATTAATACTGATAATGAAATGATTGCGATTGTTAATAAAACTATTAAACTTATTATAAATCCTTTACTCTTCATTTTTATTCTCCTTTAACATAAGCATTAATTTTATTATTTCAATAACTAATGCATAGATTATCCATAAGATCCATGTTATATGCCATGCCATAGTAGCAAAGCTTACTAATAAATAAATTGTTAATGTTATCATTGAAACAATTGATTCTATTTTCTTTAAAAGCGGATCTTCATCTTTCTTTTCTTTTTCTTTTTTATATACGATACATGTATATACTATATATGTAGTTCCTATACCACCTATAAGTAAGAATATTCCTGAAGCAACAATAGGATTTATAAAAAGTACTGGTATTGCGATCATAATCCATACAACTGCGATGAAATATGAAAGTATACCTATTCCTATTCCTTTTGCTCTTTTCTTTCTTATTTCAGTAGTATTATTAACTACTACCTTTTCTTCCTCTTCTTTCTCTCCTTTAATTAATTCATCTGTTGAAATATTAAATAGTTCACATAATGGAAGGATTTTATCAAAGTCAGGAGTACTTTGTCCTGTTTCCCATTTTGAAACTGTTTGTCTAGAAACATTTAATTTATCAGCAACTTCTTCTTGTGATAAATGTTCCTTTTTTCTAAGTTCTAGTAATCTTTCATCTAAACCCATTTTTTCACCTCTTTCACAAAAAATTATACAGTTTATTCTGGTTGCATTCTACCAATCGTACTTGGAAATTTGTCAACTGTACTTAACATTACCCTAATTATAGCATATTTTTTCAAAATAAAAACCCTTTTTATAAGGGTTTGTTTCAATCTGGTGCATCCGAAGGGATTCGAACCCCTGACCTTTTGGTTCGTAGCCAAACACTCTATCCAGCTGAGCTACGGATGCGTAATTCGATTAAAAGTATACCATTTTTTTTACAAAATTACAAGATATATAAGAAAAAAAGTAGAATTTTCTACTTTACTTCTATTATTCCGTATTGATTATCTTTTCTTTTATATATTACAGATACTTCATCTGTATCAGAATTTTTAAATATAAAGAAATCATGATCTATCATATTCATTTGAAGAATTGCTTCTTCTTCACTCATAGGTTTCATTTCAACTGTTTTTCTTCTTACAATTTGTTCTTCTTTTTCTTCTTCCTCGTTTATTTCAAAATCAATGAATTCAAGTGCGGAATCTTTATGAACTCTATGTAATCTAGTTTTATTCTTTCTGATTTGTCTTTCTAATTTTTCAATAACTAAATCAATAGCGGCATATAAATCTTTATTAGATGATTCTGCTCTTAAGATTGTATTCTTAATTGGAATTGTAACTTCAATCTTTTCATCATATCCATTTCCTTTAATTAAGACACTCGCAGTGACATTATCTGGGTTTTCAAAATATTTATTTAATTTACCCACTTTTGATTCAATATAACTTCTAATAGCGTCAGTAACTTCTAATTTACTTCCACGAATATTATATTTCATACCATCATCCTCCTAACTAGATTATATCATAAAAAATTAAAAACTACTATACTAAAGTAGTTTTTATTTCGATTACATTTTTCGCTTGTAGGCCTTTATCGGTTTTTACTAATTCAAAATCTACATACTGACCTTCTACTAAAGTTTTATATCCTTCAGTCAGAATTGCTGAATAGTGTACAAAGATGTCCTCATGATCGTTGAATTCTATAAATCCATACCCTTTATCATTGTTAAACCACTTAACCTTACCTCTCACATTCACCCTTCTTTCTCCGTTTATATAATGATTCCCAATAGTACTTTCAACCGGTTATTATTTTATGGGAACAGATTTATGATATCAAATTTTAAAAATCGTGACAACACGATATGTATGAATGGTCATTTTTGATGCTTCAATGGACAAATTTTAATTTTTTTTATTTGCTTTTTACTATTAAAACCCCAAAAATTCCTATAGAAACCAAATCTATTGAAATAGAATTTTAGCGTGCTAAAATTCAGATAGTAGGTGATATAAATGAAGCAAAGATTTCTATCTTATTCATCCAACTTAATTAAAAAATATTATCCTGAAACAGATGATATTAAAATGGAAGAATATAGATATAATCTTGAATGTTTTTATATCACAGTAACAAAAGCACTAATTATACTACCTATAACTTTTATATTTGGAGTATTACTAGAAGCTTTACTATTCTTGTTGGTATTCAATTTTGTAAGAAAACCAGCACATGGATTACACGCTACTAAAAGTTGGATATGTTTAGTATCATCAACTATTATTGTTGTTGTACTTCCTTATATATCAAAAATAATAAAATATCCACTTATATATAAATTTGTCTTGGAGTTAATAGCACTTTTATTAATTGCATTATTTGCGCCTGCAGATACTAAAAAAGCTCCTATAATTAAAAAACAAAGACGTAAAAACTTAAAAATTAAAGCTTGCATAAATACTACTATTTTAATTATATTAACTATTATTATTGATAATAACGTAATGCAAAATATAATTGTATTTGGTATATGGACAGCAGTAATTATGATACTTCCTCTAACCTATAAACTATTTAAGCTACCATATAACAATTACAAAACTTATTTATTAAATATGAATTAAACGGGCCTGTTTAATAATAAAAAAATAAAAAGGAGATGGTTTTATGTTAGAAAACTTACTAGCAAGCCTATTTGTTAATGTTGGTAGTTCATCACCTAGTGGCAGCACATCATGTCCTCATCTATGGTTAGATGAGCCTGAAATGCCAAAAAGTATGATTGAAAAATAAAACAAGATTTAGTCTTGTTTTTTTATATATAATTTTTCTACAAAGAATTTTCCATTTAACTCTCTTTTTTGAGAAAATAATTCATTATTATCCATTATATCTTTTACTATAGAAAGGCCATATCCTCTACTATCACCCTTAGTAGAATACTTTTCATTATCTATTTTATCAAACTCTATATCTCCTATATATGTATTAGATATATCAAACTCTATATTATCTTTATTATCAATAAACTCAATAATTATTTGTTTTTCTTTTGCTTGTGAGGCCGCATCTATCGCATTATCTAAATATACACCTATTATTCTTGTATAATCTTCTAAATTATTATTAATAGCTAACCACTTGTTTTTACCCTTTAATTTATTATCTATTTCAATATGAACTATTATATTATTATCTAACATCTTCTTTATTTTTAGATAAACTAACCCTTTTATACCTCCAGATGGTAAATTAGTTATTTTTTCTAACCACACACTATTATCTATTTTTTCTGCTTTACTTAGTTTTTTAGATACATAATCCTTTAATTCTTTTAACTTAGGATCATCTGGTATCATACCAGATATTACACCTAACTGATTTTTATATTCATGTTGAACTTTACTTTTTTCTATAACTTCATCTTCATAATCTTTAACATA
>CAMOVA010000051.1 GCA_946626905.1 uncultured Bacillota bacterium
GGAAAATATTGATATTTGTAATATTTTATTTATTAAATAAAGTAAGTTTTCCAAATAAAATAGTTTTTATACAATATCTTCTTTGCTATTACAATTTAAATGGAGTACCTGCTGAACACTTTTGGTTCATGTATTCTCTACTTAAAATATATTTGCTATTTCCTATTATTAAGATAGCAATAGATAATAACAAAGATATTATTAAATATTTATTAGTAATATTCTTTCTTTTTGGTTTTGGTGTTGAATTTGTTAATATGTTGAATATATATTTTATTAAAAACACAAATTTTAATGTATCTTTAATATCATCAACGTTTGCTCCATTTATAGAAAGTGAATTTCTTTTCTATTTTCTATTTGGATATTATTTGCATAAAAAATATTATAAAACAAAGATTACAAATTATTGTTTAACAACAATAATAATTACTATAGTAATTTCTATTATAGGAATAGTTGCATTAAAACTGTTACAAGATGGTCATGTATATGGAACATATCATGGAATTGTAAATAAGTATAGTAAAATAAGTACAATGTTATTGGCATCTGCAATATTTGTTTTATTAGCAAAACTTAATTTGAAAAATTGTAAATTAGTGAATTTTTTAGGAAGAAAAACAATGAATATTTATTGTATTCATATGATGATTGCTATGTTATTGATGATTTATTTGTATCCTAAAATAAATATAACAGGATTCGTAGGAAATACTATTAAAACAATATTAGTAATAACTATTTCAGTAATAATTACTGAAATATTAACTAAAATAAAACCAATAAAGAAAATATTAAATTTATCATAGGAGGATTAAAATGAAATACGATTATTTAATAGTAGGTGCAGGACTTTTTGGCGCTACTATGGCTGAAAGATTAAATAAAGAAGGTAAGAAAGTACTAGTTATTGATAAAAGAGATCATATAGCTGGGAATGTTTATACTGAAGAAGTAGAAGGAATAAATGTTCATAAATATGGTGCTCATATTTTCCATACAGATTATAAAGATGTATGGAATTATGTAAATTCATTTGTTGAATTTAATAGATATACAAATTCTCCAATCGCAAGAATTGGTAATGAAGTATATAATATGCCATTTAATATGAACACATTCTCAAAAATCTGGGATGATGTTTTCACACCAGAAGATGCTTTAAGACATATTGATGAAGAAAAGAAAGAAATAGATCATGAACCAACTAATTTAGAAGAACAAGCAATTTCATTAGTAGGTAGATCAATATATGAAAAATTAATTAAAGGTTACACTGAAAAACAATGGAATAGACCATGTACAGAATTGCCTGCATTTATTATTAAAAGACTACCTGTAAGACTTACTTATGATAACAACTATTTTAATGATAGATATCAAGGTGTTCCAATAGGTGGATATACTAAATTAGTAGAAGAAATGTTAAAAGGTATTGAAGTAAGGCTAAATACAAATTATTTTGATAATAAAGAAGAATTTGATTCTATGGCAGATAAAATAATTTATACAGGAGCACTAGATGAATTCTATGATTATAAACTAGGTAAACTAGAATATAGATCATTAAAATTTGATACAAAAATACTTGATAAACAAAACTATCAAGGTAATGCTGTAGTAAACTATACAGGTCATGAAGTAGATTACACAAGAGTAATTGAACATAAACACTTTGAATTTGATGTTACTAGTCCAAAAACAGTTGTAACATTTGAATACCCATCAGACTACGAAGAAGGAATGGAAAAATATTACACTGTTAATGATGATAAAAATAATGCATTAGCAGAAAAGTATAGAGAATTAGCGAGCAAAGAAGAAAAAGTAATATTTGGTGGAAGACTTGCTGAATATAAATACTATGATATGGACGATGTAATAAAAGCAGCATTTGATAGATTAGAAGAATTGAAATAATTAAATAAAACTGTTATACTTTATGTATAACAGTTTTTTAATAGGAGTATGATGTATGAAAGATAGAAAAAATTATATTACATTATTGAGTGTTATATCAGCTATAGCTGTAGTTTATCTACACATAAATAGTTGTTTTTGGGCGTTTAGTAAAGAAAGATATTGGTTTACAGCTAATATAATGGAGTGTATATTTTATTTTGCCGTACCAGTGTTTTTTATGATAACAGGTGTAACACTAATAGATTATCAAAAGAAGTATTCAACTAAAGAATACTTTAAAAAGAGAATAAATAAGACATTTATACCGTTTGTAATATGGAGTTTGATTGGATTATTATTTTTGATATTTTATGAAAAAAGCATATCAATAGAGAATGTTGATATTAAATATATATTTAATGGAATTTTTAGCACTAGTTTTGTTAATATATATTGGTTTTTTCCAGTTTTGTTTTGTATATATTTGTGTATTCCTTTATTTAGTGCAGTTGATGACAGTAAGAAAGAGAGTACATTTAAATACTTGTGTATTGTAGGAATAATATTTAATATTTTGTTGCCATTTATAAATAATGTATTTAACTTAGGTTTAGTATTACCAATAAATGTTGTAGTTATTTCTGGATGTTTATTATATTCTTTACTTGGTTATTTATTGGATAAAAAAGTTTTTAATAAAAAAGAAAGAACAATTATATATACATTGGGTATTATTGGCTTACTTATGCACATAATTGGTACTTATAAATTATCCATGGATGCTGGTGAAATAGTACGTACTTATAAGGGTTATACTAATATACCATGTATTCTATATTCAGTGGCGGTATTTGTATTTATAAAAAATATAAGTAGCAAGATTACAAAGTATGATATGATTAATTTTATAGGCAAATATACATTTTCTATATATTTAATGCATTGGTATTTTTTAAGAATATTGGTAAAGACCTTTAATATTAATACAATAAATATATTCTATAGATTGTTAAGCCCTGTAGTTGTTATACCTATATGTATATTAATTACATATTTATTAAGAAAAATACCATTTGTAAAAAGAATTGTTCCATAGGTATATATACTTTAATAGTTTTTATAGTATACAATGATATTTTTGCTTAAAATTAAAAAACTTTTTAGATAGGAGGATAATATGAGAACTAGAGAAATTAAATATGATGTTGTTAGAGCTTTGGCTATTCTATGTGTTGTTTTATGTCATTCCTCTGAAGCTATATATAAATTTGAAGTAAATGAATGGAATTCATTAAGTTTGCTTTCTAAAATATTTATGATTGTTTCATTTACTATTGGTAGGTTAGGTGTACCTTTATTTCTCTTTTTAACTGGGGCACTAATTTTAAAGAAAAATATAGAAAAAGATGAAGATATAAAGAAATTTTATACACATAATTTATTACCTTTGTTAGTTGTTAATGCTATTTGGATTTTAATATATAATTGTTTTTTTCTTATAAACAACAGTATCGAAACATTTAAACTAGAATTTGTAGTAAAAGAACTGCTTTTCATAAGGCTAGTGCCACTTGATAATTATTGGTATATGCCAATGATAATAAGTATGTATGTTGTGTTACCATTCATTGCAAAAGTGGTAAAAAGTTTTGATAAAAAAAGTTTGTTACTAGTTTTATTTGTTGCATTTGTTGTTGGTTTTGTTATTCCAGGTTTAAACATCCTTTTTTACATATTTAATATTAATGAACACTATATTATTAATTTAAGAGATAATTTTTTTGGTGGGACATATGGTTTATATATTATACTTGGGTATTATATGTCACAAAAGCAAAAAATTAACAAATTATTATGTTCCTTTGCCGCTATAATAAGTTTTTTTATGATATGCGTTATAGAAGCAGTTTCTTATAATTTAAATCATTATATTTATAATGTATGGTATGATTTCCCATTATTATTAATTTGTTGTTGCTGTTTATTTTTAATAATAATAAATGTTGATTATAAAAATATTAAAGGTACATTCAAAGAAATGATTACTTTTATTAGTAAAATAAGTCTATTCATTTATTTTGCTCATTTTATTTTTATAGTTATATTCAAATCAGAAATTGCTTCGTTGAATATTTTGAATCCTTATAAAGTTTTAGCACTTTATTTTATAGCATTTATAATTTGTGTTGCATTAGGTTATCTATTTGCTAAATCAAAAAAATTAAGGAAGTATTTTTTGATATTTAAATAGAATAATAGAATTATAAGATGGTGGTATTATGAAAATAGTAGATCAATTTTTTAGATTTTGTTTAGTAGGAGTAATATGCTTTGTTATTGATTATTTACTATTAATATTTCTTAAAGAAATTATTAATATAAATGTATTAATTGCTTCTTGCAT
>CAMOVA010000052.1 GCA_946626905.1 uncultured Bacillota bacterium
TCATTTATTTTTTCTTAATTTGTTTAAGAAAATTATGGTGAATTATAAAATTTGCATTGCCCAATTATAAATATAAGATTTGAAAAATCAAATCAAATTATATATAATTATAAAACTTTATAAAATTAATTTTATTTTTGTTATAGGTATAATTATAAATCATTTTTATTATTTAATGACTTTGCAATATACTAAAACTAAATTTAATAAAAATCAAAGAAAAACTCAATCACTCAAAATTATCATTAAATTTGTGAAGCGAATTTGAATAAGAACGTTTAAATGAATCTCTTCTACTACGGCTACTTCTCCTACTCCAACTTCTACTCCTACTTCGACGATTCCTACTCCTGCTTCTACTTCGACTTCTTTCTTGTCTAGAATGATCGCAATATTTATTTCCTGAAATATAATTAGATGAATTCCCTTTATAGCCTCCTTTTCTTTTATCAACATATTTATTATCATCAAACATTCTCTTTCGATTATAGTATGATCTATTATAATTTGATGAGGTAAATCTATTATTATTATTATAATTATTATAATCACTATCCTTACTATTCATGTAATTTTTAGAATAATTCTCTGAATAATCCAAATTTGGTTGAGAATATAATCTATAATTATCTTTATATATACTTCTACTATATCCTCCTTTATGTTCAATATTTGAATATCCATTATTTGAATATTCATTATTATATTCTTTATAATTATTATCATATTTTTTGGAACTAACTGAATTAGATCTTCTTCCTCTATTATCTTTATTTTCTCTATTATTATATTTAATTGAATAATCATTCGATAAATTATTATAATTATAATCATCATAATAATAACTTAGTGAACGATCTTTATAATTATTATATGGAGAATTTTTCCTATGATTATCATGATTACTTCTACTCTTTTTATCTATAGATTTTCTTTTATCATATCTATCATCATATTTATCATAATATTTTGAATATCTTCTATCATCATATTCATAATTTCTATTATTTTCTTTTTTATGATGATAATTAACATTATCTTTTCTTCCTTCACTTAAACTTTTTGAATAAACTCTATTTGTTTTTCTTTTTAAATAAGAAGAACAAGATAAAGAATCATTATCATTTATTGAATAATTATTTTGATAATTTCTCATTTTATCTGAAGAATAATTTGATTTGGCATATGAACCATATTTCTGTGGAAAAGAATTAATATTAGATGAAGTAGCTTGTTTATTATCTTGATTTATAGATGAGTTATTTATTTCATAATTATATGAGGAATCTGTCATATTATTTATAGAACTTATATTATTTCCCTTTTTATCATTAGATAAATTGCTTAAAGGATTATTTGAATGAATACCCAAATTATGATTATTTATAATATTATTGTTTATACTGTTATAATTTGAAGTTGACATCTCATCATTTTTTTTATAATTATTTGTTTCACCCCAATCAGAGTGAAATAAAGATGAATTAATTCTTTCTCTATCAATAAAACTTTCTTCTCTTGGATATTTAAATATTTTATTTTTATCTTTTAAACCAAAATCTTCGCTTTTATTTTCATTAACTGATAAATTATCATTCACTAATTTGCTTTCTTTATATGAGTTATATGTTTCATCTATTACTCCTATCATATCATTAAATAAATCATTTTGACTCATTTTAAATACTTTTTTATATGAGCCAGGCCTCATATTTATCAAATAATTAATCCTTGTTTCTTTATCACTTGTATAAATAAAATTTTCAATTATATCTTGAGATTCTTTTTTTCTATCAGGGGATGATTGGCCAATTAATTTATTATTCTGGGACAAATGATTATAATATTTATCTTGTAAATATTCAATATCTTCAGAAATATAATCCCAATTTTTTATTTGAGGACTTTGCTCTATAATATAAGTTCTAATACTTTTTGAAATTAATTTATTCTCTTGATTATAGGCATATTGTTCAAATTCATTTATATCATGTTTTTTAGGTACTCCATCTATTGCATAATTTTTTAAATATTTCCATAATTTTTTTTTAATTTGAACAATTGAATCCCATTTTCCACTAATTGTTACTGATATATGTCTTCTTAAGTATTCAGGATCAATATGTTCTATTCTTAATTTATTATCATTTATTTCCTTTTTATTTTCAGAAATAAAATCATATAATTTACTTTTGAAATAAATAGGAAATAAAAAACTTAGAGAATAATTAAATGCAACATTATTTTGTCTTAATATTGAATTCTTAATAATAACTTTAGCTTTTGATATTTCATTTTCAAATCCTATAATAACTATATCCTTAATATTATTTGATATATAATAAAAAGGATGTTTTATTTCTCTTTCATTTTTTGTATCTAATTTTCTTAGCCTTAAATCTGCTGGATCTACACTTGTTTTTAGACTACATATATTTTGTCTTAGATAATAATAATCTTCTTGTAATAAGTATATTGAAATTACTCTTAAATTAAATAAATATTTTTTTATATTTAAAGCAACAGCTTTAACATTACTTTCTTTTCCTTTTATTTCTATAGTTGTTATTTCTTGTAAAGGAAATATCTCATCTGTTATTAATGAATAATCATATAAAATCTGCACATCAAATTTTGATTTATAACTATCTAAATTTCTATGCTGGTGGCCTATTATTTTTCTAATATAAATTTTAGGTATATTTAGTTTAGTTGTATATTCAGTTGTTCCTTCTTCTTTTTTCAATTTCAATTTTCTAATGGCTTCTTTTACTCCTTCTATTTGTTTTGTAGTTCCTGATATTTTTAAATCTATTTTATTAGATGTTCCTAAAATAGCATTTTCACTTTGAAAATCCCAAAAAAGCATAGCTCCAATATTAATTAATTCTCCCAAATTTTTTTTAATTTTTTGTAAATCTTCATCTCCTACTTCATATATTTCATCATATATAGGTTCTTCATCTAATCTTATTTTTTCTTTCAAATTAATAATATCATCTTTTTTTGAATATCCTTTTTTTGAGCAATGTTCACATTTATATTCATTTTTAATAGAAAGTTCGCCTTTCTTTTTGGCGCATTTTTTATGAAAAAATTTTCCACAAATTTTACAATCAATGATTGAATCATTATGTCTACAATGTTCTTTACATATATCGCAATTTAAATTACCATTTAATTTCTTTTTATTTTGATCTGTGGAAATTCCCAAATATCCTCTGCAATTAGGAGCTCCACATAAACATTTTTGATATCTTGTTTTACATAGATCAAAATCATAATTAAAAGTTAATTCTTCATCTTCTTCTATATCTTTTTTAGTAAAAATACCTATACATAATTCTCCTCTTACATGCCATTTTCTTGTTTCACAATTAGGATCACATGAGTGATTAATAAATCTTGCCATATTTCCATGTTTTGTAGGATCAATTACTTCATGTCTATTACTATTAGGTAGTCCCATTAAATATGTACAAGTTCTATTTTTATATTCTTCCATTTTTTTCTGACCATATTCTGAATCAAGTGAATATATTTCTCCAATATATTGCATTACAAATGTATCTTTAGGTAAAAATGATCCAGCACATAATCCCCATCCTCTATCTTCAGTCTTTATTGGGTATACATCTGCATATTCATGATTTTGAAATTTTCTGTTTCTACATGAAACCCCACATGGACAATTTTCATCACATTCAATAAAAACCATTTTGTTTATGCATTTTCCTTTTCCACATCCAAAAAGTTCTTCTTCTGTTTTATCTTTATAATGATTCTGTAGAATCTCATTTTCTTCTGATTTTGTAAATTTTATTGGTACACAAGAACATTGATAATCACCTTCATCAGTTAAATTAATTCTTTTTCTATCCATATATTGATTCTTCTTTATTTGGTTGTATTCTTTTTGACTTAATTGAGTCAAATAACGTCTTCTTTCAAGTTTTTCTTTAGATATTTTTTGTTCATTTTGCTTCTTTTGGAACAAATAATATTTATGATAGTCTAAAAGTATATTTCTTGGTTCTTTCGATGAATTAGATAATAATTTACCACCACCTTTTTCTAGAAATAATATTGATTGTCGTTCACTCATGGAAGTCACGTCTACTTTTTTTTGTGTTTTTCTTTTATCTACTGTTTCCATTTTATATATTTTTAAATGTAAATAAGAATTGTATAAAGTAAGATCATATTACATTTAGATAAAATATAATATAATAAAATTAAATAATAATAAAAATTATGAATAAATAAATTAATTAAAATAACACATATTTTATTATTTTTATTG
>CAMOVA010000053.1 GCA_946626905.1 uncultured Bacillota bacterium
TGCTTCTGGTTATGAAATATATATGAGTACTAAGAAGAATAAAGGATATAAAAGAGTAAAAATAACTACAGCTAAATCATATACAAAAACAAAACTAAAAAGAGGAAAAACTTATTATTTTAAAGCAAGAACTTATCGTACAGTTGGTGGTATTAGAATATATAGTTATTATAGCTCTGTTAAAAAAATAAAAGTCAAATAAATCTTTGGCTTTTTTTCTTTTTATGATAAAATTAAGTAGGTGATATTATGCCAGAAATCGCAGAAGTAAGAACAGTGAAACGTGCATTAAAAAGTAAAATAGTAGGTAGAAAAATTATAGATATAATTTATAGATATGATGGTATTATCAAAAGTGATAAAGAAGAATTTAAAAACATACTAATTAATAAAACAATAACAGATGTAGATAATTTTGGTAAATGGTTGTTTATTAAATTAGATGATTATACAATTCTTTCTCATTTAAGAATGGAAGGTAAATACTACATAAAACCTACAGAGGAAGTTTATGAAAAACATGAACATATTATATTTAAATTAGATAATAATACTGATTTAAGATATAAAGATACAAGAAAATTTGGAGTAATGATTCTTGTTAAAACAAAAGATATGAATAATATAAAAGAAATATCTAAATTAGGTATAGAACCAGATAGTGATACATTATCTAAAGAATACATATATGATAAAATAAAAAATAGTAATAAAACTATTAAAGAATTATTACTTGATCAAACAATAATAAATGGACTTGGTAATATATATGTTGATGAAGTTCTATTCGCATCAAGAATAAAACCAACTAGAAAAGGTAATACTATTACATTAGAAGAGTGTGAAAGAATAAAACAAGAAGGTTCTAGAATTATAAAAAAAGCAACAGATTGTGGTGGCACTACAATTAGAAGTTATACTTCAAGTTTAGGAGTAACAGGAAACTATCAAGATTATTTATTAGTACATACTAAAAGTAAATGTTCTTTGTGTGGTAAAAGTATAAATAAAATACGAGTAGGTGGACGAGGAACTTATTACTGTGATAATTGTCAAAAATGATGTAAAGTTGTGTCAAATTGATACAAAAATAAAAAAATACTATTTACAGTATTTTTTTTGCTTGTTATACTTTTATTGTAAAGACATATAATATAATATGCCTTTGCTAGTCAGTTCATAAAAGAATAAAAAAAGAGAAACTGTCCCCCTGAAGAACAGTTTCATAAAAGAATAAAAAGGGGTTGGCTAGTGTGATACTAGCACTAATCCGGAATTCCGAATTAGTGCTTTCTATGATAATCTAAAATGCTTGATAAGTCAAGTGTTTTTTTGTTATTTTTTTAATTTTTATTGACTTGCGAACACTTGTTTTATATAATTTATTTAGTAGGTGAAGTATGAATTTAAACATAATAAAAGGTTTAGGGCCAAAGAATTTAAGTCTTCTAAATAAGCTAGGAATATTTGACACAAATGACTTAGTAAACTTTTTTCCTTTTAGATATGAAATCATTGAAAAAAGTGATTTAGATAACTTAGTAGATAATGATAAGATAATAACTGACGGTATTATAGAATCAGTACCCAGTATTTTTTATTTTGGAAAAAGAAAAGATAAAATGACCTTTAAAATTAATTCCTCAAATAGAATTTTTACTGTAAGTATTTATAATAGAGGATTTTTAAAATCAAAATTAAAAATAGGAACTAAGATAACTGTAATAGGTAAATTAGATATAAAACATAATATGATAATAGCGAGTGATATTAAATTTGGTGAATTAGTAGGAACAACTATTTTACCTATATATCATACAACTTATGGAATAGGAATTAATACGATAAGAAAGTATATCATACAAGCTTTAGGTATTTATGAATGTAAAGATTTAATACCTAATTACTTAAGTGAAAAATATAACTTTATAGATAAAGAAAAAGCAATTAATGTAGTACATAATCCTACAAATAAAACTGAATTAAATAAAGCCTTAAATAGATTAGTATATGAAGAATTATTTTTATTCATGTGTAAAATGAATTATTTAAAAAACAATAAACAAAATAAAAATGGTTTAACTAGAAAAGTAGACAAAGAACAAGTAAATGAATTTATAAAAACAATACCTTTTAAACTTACAGAAGATCAAAATAAAGCAGTAGATGATATATATAATGATTTAACAAAACCTTATAGAATGAATCGTTTACTACAAGGTGATGTTGGTTCAGGAAAAACAATAGTGGCTTTTATAAGTTTATATATTAATTATTTATCTGGATATCAAGGAGCCTTAATGGCACCTACAGAAGTTCTAGCAATTCAACATTATAATAATATTAAAAATCTTTTTAAAGGATATGATATTAATATTGAATTACTAATTGGTAAAACTTCTAAACGTGAAAAAACACGAATTTATGAAGATTTAAAAAATGGAAAAACAAATATAATTATAGGGACACATGCATTATTTACAGATGAAGTTATATATAATAATTTAGGATTAGTAATAACAGATGAACAACATAGATTTGGTGTTAATCAAAGAGCTAGTTTAAAAAATAAAGGAACAACACCAGATATATTATATATGAGTGCAACACCAATCCCAAGAACATATGCATTAACGCTTTATGGCGATATGGATATATCTAATATAGAAACATTACCAAATGGAAAAAAAGAAATAATAACTACAGTAAAAAGTGATAAAGAAATAAAAGATGTTTTAAACAGTATGTATAATGAATTAAAAAATGGACATCAAATATATATAATCGCACCACTTGTAGAAGAAAGTGATAAAGTTGATTATACCAATGTATATGAAATAGAAGAAAATATGAAAAAAGCATTTGGTAAACTTTATAACATAGGTGTAATGCATGGTAAGATGAAATCTGATGAAAAAGAAGAAGTAATGACTAAATTTAAAAATAATGAGATTCAAATATTAATAAGCACTACAGTAATTGAAGTAGGAGTGGACGTTAAAAATGCAACAATGATAGTTATATATGATGCTTATATGTTTGGGCTTTCATCACTTCATCAATTAAGAGGAAGAGTTGGTAGAAACACTTTACAGTCATATTGTATTTTAATGAGTGATAGAGAAACAGAAAGATTAGATATTCTAACCAAAACAAATGATGGTTTTAAAATATCAGAATACGATTTTAAATTAAGAGGATCAGGAGACTTATTCGGAGTAAAACAAAGTGGAGATATGGCATTTAATATTGCCGATTTAAGAAGAGATTACAATATTCTTTTAAAGGCTAAAAAAGATAGTGAAGAATTTTTAAATAATGATAATTATGTTAAAAATAATGATGAAATAACTAAACTTATCAGCTCTAGCTTTAATTTAGATTAATATTGACATTTTGTTCTTTAGCACTTATAATTATAATAGCGTGATACTGTTCACGCAACACTCTTACGGTTTATTAAAGTGAGAGTGTGACCAAAACCCCCTGAATGGCTCCTTTATGGAGCCAATTTTTTGTTATATGATATAATTGTATTAGAGGTGTATATATGAAAGTATTGGTAGTATTAGGAACTAGTCATAAAGGAAACACAAAATCTATAGTAGATTTATTTTTAGATGAATTTAAAAATGATGAAATAGAAGAAATAGTTTTACCAAATGATTTATCAGAATTTTGTTATGGATGCGCTAATTGTATATTAAAAGGCGAAGATAAATGTCCTCATTATAAAAAGATAAATCCTATGGTTAAAAAATTAGAAGCAGCAGATTTAATAATACTTGCTACTCCAGTATTTGTTGGATCATGTTCAAGTGGTATGAAAGCATTTTTAGATCATTTAGCTTACATGTGGCTTGTACATAGACCAAATGAATCAATGTTTAATAAAGTAGGTCTAGTAATAACAACTGCTGGTGGAAGTGGTGTAAAAGCAACAACTAAATTATTAAAGACAAATCTTTTCTATCTTGGAGTTCCTAAAATATATAATTATGGAGTAACAACAATGAAAATGAAAGGAAATTATATAGACTATAAAAATAAAGATAAAATAAAAAAACAAGTTAAAAGAAAAACAATAAAAATTAAAAAATCTTTAAAGAAAAGAAAAGTAGGAATTAAAACAAAACTATTTTATAATTTATTTAAAATGACACAAAAAAATGGATGGAATAAAACTGATGTAGATTATTGGAAAGAAAAAGGATGGCTTGATGGTAAAAAACCATATTAGCTAAG
>CAMOVA010000054.1 GCA_946626905.1 uncultured Bacillota bacterium
TTATAAATTTTAAGAATTAAATCTATATCATCTGTTATATTGAATAATTTGAAATAACAATTGAATTTATTTATAAATATAAATTCATTATTTACTAAAATATATTCTCTAAGTCTGTTTGAAATAATATATTCATTAATACTATTTAACATACTAATCACCTACAATAATTCAATTCTTTTTGCTATTCTATCATTGTCGATTAATTTTAAAATTTCATATAAATCAGGTGTTTGCGAAGATGTTGTTATTGCTACTCTAATTACTGTAGATACATCTGCTACATTACCTTTAAATTTATCAGGATTTTCTTTATATTCTTTCATATTAGAAGCATAGCCTAATGAATCACATAATTCTTTCATTTTATTAAACCATGTTTCTTTATCATCTTCTTTATTATAAAATTTGTCAAAATATGTATTTACTATTAACTTAATTTCTTCTTTATCATTAATAGTTCCAAAATCGTATGATTTTTCTTCATTAAAGAATAATTCATCATACATATACCAAATTAATCCTTTTATAGAACTATAATTTTCATAATCTTTTCTAGGTTTCTTTTGTTCTCTTTCTATATTTAAAATGTTAATAGTATAGTCTTTATACTTAGTTATTAATTCATAAAATTCACTATCATAAACTTTAGACCATTTAGATAATTCATCATATAAATAATCAGCTTTAAATTTAGAAATAATATTTTTAGAAATATTATTTAATTTTTCTAAATCATATAGCGCTCCACCTGTTGCACTCATCTTTTTAGGTGAATAAGTAAAATCTAAATAAGTTTTATCAGGATTAGCAGTATGCCATTCTTCGTAGTTAGAATTAATAATTGTCATTAATGATTCAATAACCGCGATAGCTGGATACCCTAGTTCTTTATAATAACTCATAGTTGCTTCTGGATCTTTTCTTTTACTTAATTTTCTAACACCATTACCATCTCTTTTTACAATCAAAGGTGTATGAATATATTTAGGTGGTTTAACACCAAATGCTTTAAATAACTCAATATGAACAGGTACTGAAGATAACCATTCTTCACCTCTAACAACATGAGTAGTATGCATTAAATAATCATCTACAAAATGAGCAAAGTGATATGTTGGTAATTTATCATTAGATTTCATAATAATTATATCCATATCATTTTCTGGTAGATTTAGTGTACCTCTTACTAAATCATCAAAGAAAAATCTTTTTTCATTATCACCTAATGATTTAAATCTTATAACATATTCTTCTCCATTTTTTATTCTTTCAATTTGTTCTTCAATGCTTAAATTTCTACATTTAGCATATCTTCCATAATATCCAAGTCTTGCTTTATATTTTTCTTGTTTTTGTCTCATAAGATCTAATTCTTCTTTTGTACAAAAACAAGGATAAGCTCTTCCAATTTCTATTAAATGTTTTATAAAAGTATGATATATTTCTTTTCTTTTACTTTGAATATAAGGGCCATAATTACCTACAACTTTATCATTGTATTCATATTCATCTGGAACTATATCATAATCTTCTAAAGTTTTCATTATTAAATCAACAGCTTCTTTTACTTCTCTTTTTTGATCAGTATCTTCATTTCTTAGATAGAAAACACCATTTGAATTATGCGCTAAAACTTTATCAATAATAGCTTGAAAAAATCCTCCAAGATGCATAAATCCAGTTGGAGATGGTGCAAATCTTGTTACTTTTGCCCCTTCTTTTAAATCTCTATTAGGATACATGTCTTCATAATATTTAATATCTTTATCTATGTCAGGAAAAATAACGTTTGCTAAATCTTTATTTGTCATAAAATCACCCTTCAATCTCTTAAATTATATCATGATTTAAGTTAAATATCTAGTATTGAAAGTATTACAATACCTATAATTACTAAAAAAATTGCAAAATATTGTAATTTTGATAATTTTTCTTTTAAAAATATCCTAGAAAGTAATAAAGATAAAATTGCATATGAGCCTACAACTGTTGCTGTTATAGTCGCATTACCTCCCATGGCAAATACATAAAAAAACTGTCCAGATGTTTCAAATATGGCTGCTTTAATTTTATTTTTTTGTTTAAAAATTTTAAATGATTCTTTTTTCATTTTTAAATATATATATGAAATAATACCATAAACTAAAAATGTATATTCATAAGCAACTAATGCCGCATCCTCACTAATTAATTTCATTTTATCTAAATAAATTCCATCTAAAAATGTCCCTGCTCCATCTAAAATACAATAAGCTAATGGGAATAATATAGTCAAAACAAAGACTTTCTTTTTAGTATTATTCTTTTTATATTCAACTCTTTTTTCTTTATTTTCAATTATTTCTAAAATAGATAAAATAATTATTCCAACAAAAACAAAGACGAATGCGACTATTGTCGGAACACTTAATACTTCTTTAAAAAATATAACCAGCAAAATAGAAGTAATAATACCACTTGTATTTTGTATAGGACTAGATATTGATAGTTCTAAATATTGTAATCCCTTATAACCTATAACCATACTAGAAATATAGAAAAAAGATACAGGTAAATACTTACAAATATCTATTAATTCAACATTAACATGATTAAAAATAAGATATAGTGTTGCATGTATTCCCATAACAAATCCCACTATCATTCCTGTTTTTATATGAGAAAATTTATCATCTAAGCAATTACCTTTTTTATAAAATAAATCAGCAATTCCCCATGAAAAAAATGTTAATAACGTAAATAAAAACCACATATAATTCACCCTAATAATTATATAAGAAAAACAAATAGTTTTCAACTATTTGTTTGGATCTATCATTATTTTAACAGTAGGACTTACACCACTTGTTAATTCTTCATAAGCTGCTTGTGTTTCTTCAAGTGGAAGAACTTTATCTAAGAATTTCATAACATCTATTTGCTTAGTACTCATTAAATCTATACATGTTTTGAATTCATCTTTTGTATAAGCAATTGCACCTTTTACAACAACTTCTTTAGTAACAGCAAGAATTGATGGTATTGTAATTTGTTCCATAGAAACACCAACTAATACTACTTCTCCTCCTGGTTTAACACAAGAAAGTCCTGTTGAAACTGCTGGAGAATTACCACAACAATCCATTACAACATCAAATCCATTTGGAGCTTCTTTATTTACACTTTCCATAAATTTATCATCTACATGAATAAAGCTATCACAAACTCCAAGTTCTAAAGCTTTTTTACCTCTTGCTTCATTTGTTTCAGAAATAACTACATGAGACGCACCTTCTAATTTAGCAAACATAGCAGTTACTAAACCAATAATACCTGCACCTATAACTAAAACATTATCTCCTACTTTTATGTCAGCTAAATGAATAGCATGTAAACCAACAGCAGTTGGTTCTACCATAGCAACTTCTTCATCACTTATATTATCAGGTACTTTATATACCATATCACTTCTAACATTAATTTTACTAGTTAATCCACCTGGACTAGTTAAAGATAACCCAACAGCATCATTCCATGTTTGTAAACAATATTGTGGGTTTCCAGTTAAGCAAGCTTCACAATGACCACAAGGACTTATTGGTAATGCAGTTACACGATCTCCAACATTTAAATCACTTCTATCAGCTGGATATAAAACTTTACCACAGAATTCATGTCCCATTACTAATCCTGCAGGTTGTCCTAAATCCCAATAATGTATATCGGAACCACATATTCCTGTTTTTAAAACTTCAATCATAACTTTATTTTCTTCTTGTTTTGGTTCTTCTATTTCAGAAACCTCAAATAATTTTTTATCTTTTATCTTTACACATTTCATAATATCACCACTATTATTATATCATTTTATAAAATAAAAATAATGACATTAAGCCATTATTTACACTACTTTACATATTATTTTTTATATATTTAACTTTAAATTTATTATAAAAGAAATTTGTATATATCTTGTATTCCTTTATACAAATATTCTTATTGCAATAATATTTTTTATTATTAACCTTTTTAATTTTATATTTCTTTAAAATATTTTTTCTATTTGATTTTAGTTGATTATAATTAGTAAATGTTATCCCACTTACACTGTTATCATTACTCTTTAATATAGATAATCTTGGAACAAAAATATCCTTTTTATATTTTCTAATTCCAAATGGAAAATACTCTAATAATAAAATAATCATAATTAAACTAATCAATAAATATGTTTTCTTCATA
>CAMOVA010000055.1 GCA_946626905.1 uncultured Bacillota bacterium
GATGAAGAAAAAACATCTGATAATGGAGAAGAGTTAGATTATTTTACTCCTTTAAATGTAGAACCATTTAATCCAGATATAGAAGATTATGCAGATACAAATGTAGAAGAAGTTAAAGAACCAGAAGTAGAAGAAACTAAGCAAGAAGAAGTGTCTGACGAAGTAGTAACTGAACCAGTAGTTGAGGAAACAGAAGAAGAAACTCAAAATAAAAAGTCATTACTACAAACTGCTTTAGATTCAATTAATGAATATATTAAAAATACAAATAATAATCAAATATATCATCAAGTTCTTAATCTTAATGGATTAGAAGGAAAAACATTAGATGAAGAAGAAAAACGTGAAGTATCAAGAGCAGTTAATTCTGTTAAGAATGAACTTTCTAATCAAAATACTTCATTAAAAAGATTCTTAAGTCTTCCTGAAGAATCTCAAAAAGAATTTATTGAAGAATTTGGTACAATAAAAAGAATTAAAAAATAAGAGGTTTTCCTCTTATTTTTTGTTGACATAAATATGATAAAATGAAATAATAAGTATGAGGTAGATAGTATGAACGAATGGAGAATGTTTAAAGAAGGTAATTGGAATAAGGAAATCGATGTTAAGAACTTCATCGATTTAAATTATTCATTTTACGATGGTGATGAGGCTTTCTTAGTGGGGCCAACAACAAAAACAACAAAGGTATGGGACAAATGCCTAAAATTATTAAAGGAAGAGTTAAAAAAAGGAGTACTTGATATTGATGTTGATCATGTTTCAGGTATCAATAATTTTGATGCTGGATACATTGACAAAGATAATGAAGTAATCGTCGGTCTTCAAACTGATGAACCTTTAAAAAGAATGATAAATCCTTTTGGTGGGATAAGAATGGTTTACAATTCTTTAAAAGCTTATAATTATAAGTTAAATCCTGAAATTGAAAAGTATTTTTCTATGTTTAGAAAAACTCATAATGATGGAGTTTTTGATGCGTATACTCCTGAAATGAGAACTGCACGTACTGTTGGATTACTTACAGGATTACCAGATGCATATGGTAGAGGAAGAATTATAGGTGATTACCGTAGAATTGCTTTATATGGTATTGATTACTTAATAGAAAAGAAACAAGAAGATAAATTAAGTATTACTGAAATAAACGCTGATACTATTCAGTTAAGAGAAGAAATAAGTATGCAAATAAAAGCATTAGAACAAATGAAAGAAATGGCTATGAAATATGGTTATGATATTTCTAAACCAGCTTCTAATGCTAAAGAAGCAGTTCAATGGTTATATTTTGGATACCTTGCTGCTGTTAAAGAAAATAATGGTGCAGCTATGTCTTTAGGAAGAGTTGATTCTTTCTTAGATATATATATTAAAAGAGACCTTGATGAAGGATTAATCACTGAAGAAGAAGCCCAAGAACTTATTGATCAATTTGTTATTAAACTTAGATTAGTAAGACACTTAAGGACTCCAGAATATGATGAATTATTCTCTGGTGATCCTACTTGGGTAACTTGCTCAGTTGGTGGTGTTGGAGAAAACGGTGTTCCATTAGTAACTAAGACTTCTTATAGAATAGTAAATACTTTATCAAACTTAGATACATCACCAGAACCTAATATGACAATTTTATGGAATGAAAAATTACCAGAAACATTCAAAAAATATTGTGCGAAGATGAGTATCTTGAGTGATGCTATTCAATATGAAAATGATATGATTATGAATCCTATTCATGGTTCTGATTATGCTATAGCATGTTGTGTATCAGCAATGACTATAGGAAAACAAATGCAATATTTTGGGGCAAGATGTAATTTAGCTAAATCACTTTTATATTCAATTAATGGTGGTGTAGATGAATTTAAAAAATTAAAAGTATTAGATATTCCAAAAATGGATGATGAAATACTTGATTATGAAAAGGTAAAAAAATCATATTTTAAAGTATTAGAAAGCGTAGCAAAATTATATTCAGATACAATGAATATAATTCATTACATGCATGATAAATATGCATATGAAGCAGGACAAATGGCTTTACATGATACAAATGTTGAACGTTTAATGGCTTATGGAGTAGCAGGTCTTTCTGTTGCTACAGATTCATTATCTGCAATTAAATATGCTAAAGTAAAACCAGTTAGAGATGAAGATGGAATTACTGTATCATTTGAAATAGATGGTGATTATCCTAAATATGGTAATGATGATGATAGAGTAGATTCTATTGCTAAAGAAATATTAGAAAAATTCTACTCTGAACTTGCAAAGCATAAACCAATAAGAAATGCTATACCTACAATGTCAGTTTTAACAATAACTTCAAACGTTGTATATGGTGAAAAAACAGGAGCAACTCCAGATGGAAGAGAAGCTCATATTCCTTTTGCTCCAGGTGCTAATCCAATGCATGGTAGAGATAATACAGGAGCAATCGCTTCACTAAATTCAGTCGCAAAATTGAATTATGAAAAATGCTGTCAAGATGGTATCTCTAACACATTCTCTATAGTACCAGATACATTAGGTAAAGATTTAGAATCACAAAAAGAAAACTTAGTAACTTTACTAGATGGTTATTTCAAACGTGGCGCACATCATCTTAATGTTAATGTATTAACTAGAGATTTATTAATAGACGCAATGAATAATCCAGAAAAATATCCACTTTTAACTATTAGGGTATCAGGATATGCAGTTAGATTTAATAGACTTACTAAGAAACAACAAGAAGAGGTTATAAGTAGAACATTCCATGAAAAAATGTAGTGCATCAATAGATTCAATTGAATCATTTTCAACAAAAGATGGACCTGGTATTCGTACTGTTATATTCTTTTGTGGATGTAAGCTAAGATGTTTATTTTGTCACAATCCAGAGACATGGGTAAAAAAAGAAGACAATATGACAGTAGATGAAGTTTATAACAAAATAAAAAACTTTAAAGATTACTATGGAGATAATGGTGGTGTAACTTTTTCTGGAGGGGAACCACTATTACAAAGTGATTTTATATTAGAATTAACAAAGAAGTTAAAACAAGATAATATCCATGTTGCTTTAGATACTGCAGGTGTAGGAAATCATGACTATGATGAAATATTAAAAAATATGGATTTAATTATTCTTGATATTAAGGATTATAGACCTGATGGATATTTAAAAATGACAGGACATACAATAGATGATTTTAATGAATTTTTAGAAGTTTTAAATAAGTTAAATAAAAAGGTATGGATTAGACAAGTTATAGTTCCTGGAATTAATGATACTATAGAATATATTAAAGGTCTAAAAGAATACTTAAAAAGTATTAAAAATATAGAAAATATAGAACTTCTTCCTTATCATACAATGGCTGTATCTAAATATGAAAAACTAAATATTAAATATAAATTAGATGGAGTTTTACCAATGGATAAGGATAAATGTTTAGAACTTGAAAGAATACTGAAAGAAAAAGATTAATTTAATCTTTTTTTTGTATTATTAAAAAATAATAAAATATACTAAAATAGGTGATTTAATGTATAAATACTATTTTATTTTTTTATTTGGTTTTGGATTAACTGTTATTGGGCTTATATATATAATAAGTTATTTAAATTTATTAACACTAGGGTATAATTTTTGGTATTATGTAAAATTTATTATTAGAAAAATAGAATGTTTATATGCACTTATAGGAATTCTTTTAATGTGCTATGTAATAAATAAAGGAGATAAAGATGGAATATATTTATGATATTTTATTAAATTTTAAAAAGGAATATATAGATTTTTTTGATTGGAATACTTGTGATGATATTATTCATATAAGAAAGATACCCATAATTAAAGTAGATGATAAAACACTATTTAATTTGGTAAATAAATCCTTTAAGTTTGATAGTACTATAAAACAAGATATTGAAAATAAAACAGAAGTATATACAAGAAAAGGTATCAAAAAAATAAGATATGCTTGTTTATTTACTAATGGTAATAAAGTTATAGGTATAAAACAAGATAAATCAATTAATAAATCATCTCTTTTGTTAGATGAAGAATATGACGCTTTATATAATACTAAATTATTAAAAAAACAAGATTTAAAAATTAGTTATATAAAGGATACATTATATGATGAATTAAATACTAGAAATCACAAAGAACTTAATAAAAATCTTAATTTAAAATTAAGAAAAATAAAAAATAATTATGATAAA
>CAMOVA010000056.1 GCA_946626905.1 uncultured Bacillota bacterium
CAATTATAACACATTATTATATTTTTTAAAATAATAAAAAGAAGCTTATGCTTCTTTTATTATTAAACCTTTTTTTCTTTTAATTTTTATTTCTTGTCCATCATATATAACATTTAAATTATGAAAATATGGAACAGTATTTACACTATATATATTTCTTGTTTTAGAATTTAAGAATTTCTCAATAATTGTTGATATTTCTCCTTGATTTAAAACAGAAATTTCTTCTATTTTTTTACCATTTATTTTTGATTTCTTTTTAACAATCATTGATAAATCGTTATTTTCTAACTTTGTTTTAACACTTATTTTAACTAAATTGTAATAATATTCTTCTAAATATTGTTTTACAATTTTAGAAGCCATATATCTTGAAAAATTAATCTCTTTCATATAAAAACCCCCTTGATTGGGGATTATTATACATCAAATTAATTATTTGTCAAATTATCAAATTTTTCATAACATTCTTTAAAAGCACGCTTAAATGCTTCAATTTCTTCTTTTGTTGTATAACTTGATAAACTAACTCTTATACTATGACGAGCTGCTTCTTCATCATTAGTTAATTCATATACTGCTTTACTTACAGGATTATTTGCAGAACAAGCACTTTGAGTAGATATATATATATCATATTCTTCTAATGCGTGTTGCATTGCTTCTGGTTTAGCACACATAACACTTACATTTAACATATTAGGTATACAATTTTCATTACTGTTGATTCTTACTTTATCAAATTGTTTAAAATACTCTTTTAATTCATTATTTAAATTAAGTATATAATCATACTTAGAATCTAAATCAGTAAGCGCTAAACGTAAAGCTTTTGAAATTGATACTATAAGTGGAAGTGCTGGTGTACCACTTCTATATACTGTAGTACTTTTACCACCATGTATTAAAGGTTCTAAAACAATATTATCACCCTTTATTAATACACCCACTCCTTTTAATCCATAAAATTTATGAGCTGAAAAACTTACTAAATCTATATTATCAAAGCTTATATTTATTTTACCTATACTTTGAGTCATATCAACATGGAAAAAGCATTTTTTATCTTTTAACAAATTAGCTATTTCTTCTACATTTTGTCTAGCACCTGTTTCACTATTAACAGAAGCTATTGTAACAAGAACTGTATCATCTCTAAGTAATTTCTTTAAATCTTCTATATCAACTAATCCATTTTTTGTTTTTACAAAATCTACTTCAAATCCTTGTTTTTGTAAATAACCTATTGGGCCATAAATAGAAGAATGTTCTAAATTAGTAGTTATTATATGTTTACCAATACCACTATGTTTTAAACAAATTCCTTTAATTGCTAAATTGTTGGATTCACTTGATCCTGAAGTATAAATAACTTCTTTATCTTTTAAATTTAATAATTCTTTAATTTGCTCAGTAGCACTATCAATAAGTGCTTTACCTTCTAATCCTAGTTTATGTAGCGAATTAGGATTACCAGGAAAATCTAAACATACTTTATTAAATGTATCTAAAACTTCCTTATTTACAGGAGTTGTTGCTGAATAATCTAAATATATCATAATTGTACCTCCAACTTAATTATAACATAAAAAAAAGAAAATCCTACTTAATTTTCTTAATTTTTTCTTTAAATTTTGGTAATCTATCAGATAGATATTTTATATTTTCTTGTGTTATTACTGGTGAATAATCAAACAATTCTTGTTCTGTCATAGGAATAACATTAGTTGATGGAGATAATTCTAATTCTATATCAGTAAAAATATCAATAAATTTATTATCTTTTAATCTTTCAACAATAATAAATCTAGGTATTTTAGCAATTGATAAATTTGTATTTATCTCATCTTGTAATCTATCTATATTATGTTTCTTATATTTAGCATTTGATATATTCTGATAATAATATAATTGTTGATATAAATATTTTAAATTATAATATCTCATTTCTTCTAAAAAATTATAGACATCATTATTTTCAACAACATTCAAATCGTTTATATCAAGTAAATAATACATATGTGCCTCCTTAAAAAACGATATCTGGTTTTATTTTTGTTTCATCTTTATCATATTTTTTATAGACAGCTAATATTGTATCATTTTTTTTAAAAACTATCAAATCTTTTTTATATATATTGTCAAGTATAGCTCCATTACATATTTTAGGTTCTAATTCTTCAGTAACTTCTACGATATAAAAGTCTTTTAATGCATCTTTTATACTAATAAGTTTTAATTCATCATCAATATTAGAGCATTCACTTAAAGTAAATCTACCTTGTTTTGTTCTTGTTAATTTACTCATTGTTCCAACAGTATTTAATTTAAGAGCAATATCTTCAACTAAGCTTCTTATATATGTACCTTTACTAACTGTTGTTTTAAATCTAAAGACTGTTTTTTCATCTTCTACTCTATAATCAAGTAAATCAATATTTTTAATTTCTACATTTCTTTTAGGTAACTCAACTTGAATATTTTCTCTAGCATATTCATATAACTTTTTACCCTCTACTTTTACTGCCGAATAAATAGGAACTGTTTGTAAGTAAGTTCCTTGCATTTCTTTTAATGCATTTTCTATTTCTTCCTTACTTTTTATAACGCTTTCTTCTTTTAATACTTTACCTGTTATATCTGCAGTATCAGTTTTAATTCCAAGAATTACTTCTGCTTCATATTCTTTATATGTATCAGTAAGATATTTTACTAATTTTGTTGCTTTACCAACACATATTACCAAAACTCCTGTTGCGAGTGGATCAAGTGTACCTGTATGTCCTACTTTTCTTGTTTGTAATTTTTTAGATACAGTATTTACAACATCACGACTAGTAATACCAGATGGTTTATTAATTAATAATATTCCATCCATATTAAGCCTCTTTATATTCAAATTCTATATCTAATATTCTAACTGTATCACCATCTTTGGCACCCAATTCTCTTAGTTTATCATCTACACCCATTCTTTTTAATTTATTAGAAAAACGGATAGCTGCTTCATCTGTAGAAAACTTAGTCATACGATACAATTTTTCTACTTGTTCACCTTTTATAACCCATACACCATTATCATTAGTAATAGTAAATGGTTCTTCTTTTTTAAATTTATATAAAACATGACTTTCAAATTGTTTTTCTTCATATAATGGTTTTTTTTCTATCTTATCCAACATATTAGATAATTCTATTAATACTTCTTTTATACCTGTCCCCATAATAGCAGATATAGGAAAAATCTTCTTATCAGATACTTTTTCTTTAAATTTTTCTAGATTTTCATTTGCAGAAGGCATATCCATTTTAGATGCGATTATTATTTGTGGTTTATCTAATAAACTCTTATTAAACTTTTCTAATTCTTCATTTATTGTTACATAGTCTTCATAAGGATCTCTACCTTCACTAGCACTCATATCAATAACATGAGCAATTACTCTAGTACGTTCAATATGTTTTAAGAATTTATCTCCTAAGCCTTCACCTAAGGAAGCACCTTTTATTAATCCTGGTAAATCAGCAACTACAAAAGATTTACCAGTACCTGCTTTAACAACACCTAAATTTGGCGTTAAAGTTGTAAAATGATAAGCAGCTATTTTTGGTTTAGATGCGGATATTTTAGAAATTAAAGTAGATTTACCAACACTTGGCATACCAACAAGTCCAACATCTGCAAGTAATTTTAATTCTACTTTAACTCTTTTAATTTCTCCTGGTTCTCCATTTTCCGCATAAGCTGGAGCTGGATTAGAGCGAGTAGCAAAAGCCATATTTCCTCTACCACCACGTCCTCCATATGCGATAATAGCTTTATCACCTTTCTTAGTTAAATCAGCTATTATTAAACCTGTATCTACATCTGTTACTACTGTACCAGCTGGTACTCTTATAATAATATCTTTAGCACCAGCACCATGTTTAGCACTACCTTCACCATTTTTACCTTTTGTTCCTTTAACTATTTTTTGGTATCTTAAATCTATTAAAGTATTTAATCCCTCATCTACTTCAAAGATAATGTCACTACCTTTTCCACCGTTACCACCGTATGGTCCACCCATTGGAACATATTTTTCACGCTTAAAAGCCATACATCCATTACCACCATCACCGGCATGTAATTCTATAATAACCTCATCTATAAACATATTAACCAACTCCATTTATATGTATTATACATTAAAAA
>CAMOVA010000057.1 GCA_946626905.1 uncultured Bacillota bacterium
TAGAATAAATGAAGGGTGATTAGTGTGAATGTAATTATTTCAAATCAAAAACGTGATATGTTAAAAGGTTTGAATATCGAAGTAATTAAAGAGTTACATGGTGAATTTGATGCTGAACAATTAGCTTCAAGTTTCAAAAATTTCTTTTTTCAAAAAATGATTTTAGATATTACAGCTCTTAAAAATTATAAAGATATTAAGACTATGCAAAAACTATCTTTATCATTAGATATGAATAAAGTTATTTTAGTTTTGGATGAAAACTCTACTACTGTATCACCTACATTTATGTCACAATTAATTTCGCTTGGAATTTATAATTTTACAACTAATTTGGATGGAATTATGTATTTATATAATAGTCCAAATAGTTATAGGGATGTTGCTCATCTACATTTGATTAATCAAACAGTAGAAGAGTCAAAACCAACTAACATTTTTAGTTCAGTGAGTGCCCCAAAAGAAAGTTCTAATAATTTTGATGGAAATGCTAGAATTTTAGGTATAAAGTGCGCTGCTAAACAATCTGGTGCTACAACACTTACATACATGATGAAAAAGACTTTAGAACAATATTATTCTGTGGTTGCTATAGAAGTTGATAAATCAGATTTTAGATTTTTTAATGATAAAAATATGATTTCAACAACTAATGGTAATATAGCTGAAGTAATATCTAAAGTAAAAAATTATGATGTTATATTAATTGATGTTAATAATAGTAATAATGCTATTAGTATGTGTGGTGATATAATATATCTATTAGAACCATCTATTATTAAATTGAATAAGATGCTTCTTATAAATCCAGATATATTAAGTGAAATGCAAAATAAGAAATTAGTATTAAATCAAAGTTTACTTAAAGATAAAGACATAAGTGATTTTGAATTTGAATCTAATTTAAAAGTATTTTACAATTTACCGCCACTTAATGAAAGAATAAAAAGCAGTCCTGAATTAAATCAATTGTTATATAAATTAGGATTTACGAAGATTAGCTAGTGTAAAATAATGTATATAATATTGACAAAAAAGTAAAAATACAGTATTATTATATTGTTAGATGTTATAATCTATTACTTTAAAGGAGGTTTACTTATGAATTTAGCTTTTATGTTAAACGAAGTATATGATGTTACTTGTGGAGGTTCTGGAGCTGAATTTTCTTCAGCAATTCCTGAGTTAGTTAGAACTGTTGTAACATTTATTGAAATATTTGTTCCAGTAATTTTAGTAATCTTAGGAATGATTGATATTTTTAAAGCAGTTATTGCTCAAAAAGACGACGATATGAAAAAAGCACAAGGTATACTAATCAAAAGATTCATTTATGCTGTGTTAGTATTCTTTATAGTATTTTTAGTTAAATTTGTATTTAGTACTATTGATAAAAATTCAGATATTAATACAGTAAACTGTGTTAATTGCTTTATAAGTGATTCAACTGCTTGTACACGAGTTAACACAAAAACAAAATAGTAAATTAATAAATTACAATAGAAATATCTTTTCTATTGTTTTTTTTTATGTTATAATATATGTGGTGTATTGTACAAAAAGAGGTGGACTATGAATAGACATTTAAATATAAAAAAAATAAGTTTATTTGTAATAATGCTTATAAGTATATTTGCCTTTGAAAATAAAGTAAAAGCAGACAATAAATATTGTTATTATAAAGGTGGTCAATTAAAAAGTAATATATTAATAAGAGTAACTAAAAATACTGGTAAGGTAGAATTCTTTGATATTAACACAAAGAAGACTTCTTCTACAG
Organism: uncultured Bacillota bacterium; assembly: GCA_946626905.1. Lineage (GTDB taxonomy): Bacteria > Bacillota_I > Bacilli_A > RF39 > UBA660 > OMSK01. Next base: position 1,781 of record CAMOVA010000057.1, read on the forward strand.
CAACTGGTAGAAATGATGAAAAAACTTATTCTAATGAAGCATATTCAAAGATTATAGATGCTGATTTAAAAGTAACTGGAGATTGTCCTAATTACATACATGTTGTTTATTATGTTATACCAAATAATTATATTGAACCAGATGAGGCTACTCCAGATGTTTATGAGCCAAGATGTTCAGAGGCTGATAAGTCATATACTTGTTATGCTGTATATGCCTTTGGTGGAAGACAACCAGCAAGATTTAAACAAGATAAAAATGGACATTCTGCTGATAGCGAAATGCCATCAAAGGTTGATTATCCAAATGAAACAAGAAGTAAACAAGAAATTTGGGCTGATGAAGTAATGGATACATTATTCGCAGTGAAAAAATCAAGAAAACAAGAAAAGCAAACTGGTGTTGCATTTAAATGTGAAAACATGCCAAAGACTTTTGGCTATGTTAAAGGAATATATAATTTTATGAGATTTATTGTTCCAGCTTTAATCGTAGTATTTTCTACAATAGATTTTGCTAGTGTAGTAATAACTGGTGAAGACGACAAAATGGTTAAAGCTAAAAAGAATTTTATAATTAGATTAATTGTTGGAATAGCAATACTATTTATTCCAATTATTCTAGAATCGTTACTTAAATTAGCAGGAATCCTAGAATCTGGTGATAATCTTATTGATCTTGCTTGTTTAAAATAAACAATGTAAATTATGTTAGGAGGTGATTTGTTTGTTTGAAAATTATGCTATGACATTAGAAGTAGGCGAAGAAGGTATAAAAGTTATAAGAAGTTTTTTTGCTTCTATATGTAAGTTTTTATATGGATTTATGGGATCAACTTATAATTTAATGGTATCTTTAGCTGATAGGGATTTATATGGGTATGATGCTTATTTGAAAAATTTTAGTGAAAAAATATTCTTTGTCCTAATTATATATATGATTTTTAAACTAACTATTTCATTCCTAAAATATATAATAGCTCCTGAAACATTTGGTGACAAAAATAAAGGGGCAGCTAATATAATAAAAAGAGTAATAATATCAATACTTTTATTAGCGTCAATCAATCCTATATTTAATGTACTATTTGATGTTCAATCGGAAATATTAGAACAAGGTGTAATTGAATCATTTATCTTGGGTGATAAAAATGATGTTATATATGATGATGAAGAGGGTAACCCAATCTATTTCACACAAATGTCTGAAATGTGTGAAGAAGTAGATAAAACTGATGGGGCTATCCGTAGAACAATTACTAGAACACAAGGTGATCATTTTGCATTACTTGTATTAAAACCATTTGTTCAACCAAATGAAAATATAGGAATAAATCAATTGAAAGATGAAAAAATATCCTATTGTGGAACAAGATTAAAAAAAGCTGATGGAGGTTATACAATAGCTCCTGAAGTAAAAGCACAATTAGAAGCTGCCGAATTGCTTGAAGATGTTGCAAGAGATGATAAAAACCCAACTATTATAAGAGTTCTTGTTAGTTTAAGTGCAAAAGAAATAGTTAATAATGCAGAACTTGATACTGTTTCAGGTGCAAAAAGATATTTAAGTTTAGCAACAAAAAATGATGCAGGTAATGCATTTGATGTTCTATTCATGGATAACAATTTTTATATTGATTTTGCTGGATATGGACTATGGGCTACTATAGTAGGTGCTGTAGTATTATTAATATTATTAAGTTTTTGTTTTGATGTTGTAGTTCGTTCATTTACATTATTATTACTTCAAATAATAGCGCCTATTCCAATAATTTCTTATGTTAGTCCAGATGGTAAAAGCTCAGAAATGTTATCTAGTTGGGGTAAGAAATTATTTAATACATGGTTAAGTTTATTTATAAGAATAGGAGTTGTTACATTAGCTGTTTCATTTATAGGATGTGTTTGTGAAACAGATGTAATAAAAATGTTTGGAAATGGTAATATTTCTTTATTTGCTCAAATTATCTTAATAATAGGTACACTTATGTTTGCTAAGAAGTTACCAAAATTATTAGAAGAATTATTCCCTGGATTAAAAATGTCTGGAGGATCATTCACATTAAATCCATTTAAGAAAATAGAAAGTGAAGCATTAGGTGGTAAGCAAATAAATGGTGCTTTAATTGGAGGAGCAACAGCTCTTGCAACAGGAGCATTGTTGGCGCCTGGTGCAAATCTTGCAAATAATATAAGAAAAAGAAGAAATAATGAATTTAAACCTGAGGATAGAACATTAGGTAAAACTGTACATAGAACTTTAAATGCGTTTGGTCAAGGTGTAACTTATGGTGCTTATAATGGACTTAGAACAGGTTATGGTGCTGGTAAATCTGGCAAATTTAATGTTCTTCGTGAAAG
>CAMOVA010000058.1 GCA_946626905.1 uncultured Bacillota bacterium
TTTTTATTACTATAGGATATCTTGTTATTTTTGTTTTATCTAATATGATATTTGATGTAAAAATAGTATACAACGATAAAAAAATTAGAGCTTTATTAAAACAAGAATTAAAAATAAATGGAATAAGTAAATATAGATTTAAAAAAGATTATCATGAAATAGAAAAAATTAAAAATAGAATATTATCAAAATATAATAGAAAACTTGAATGGTTAGAAATAGAAAGTAGTGGTACTAAATATATTGTAAGATTAGAAGAAAGAAAAATAACAAAAGAACCTCCTATATTTAAAAACAGAAATATAATTGCTAAAAAGAATGGTATTATAACTCACATTGAAGCTAGTAATGGTGAGATTATAAAAAATAAAAATGATTATGTGAAAAAAGGCGATATAATAGTAAAAGGTGAAATATCATTAAATGATGAGATTAAAAATGTTACAAGTGCAAATGGAAAAGTAGAAGCAGAAGTTTGGTATACAGTAACATTAAATGTTCCATATAAAGAAAATTACAAAAAGAAAACAGGTAATTCAAAAAAAATACTTTCTATAAATTTTTTAAATAAGTCTTTTGAATTATTTAATTTAAAAAAGTATAAGAATAAAATTGTTGATAACAAATATATTATTCATAATAGATATATTCCATTTAATTTTATTTTACAAAAACAATATGAAACTAAGATTATTAGAAAAAAATTTAATAAAAAAACAATTGATGAAGCAGCTTATATAAAAGCAAAATCTGAATTACAAAATAAATATAAAAATATAGATATAGTAAACTATAAAATTATATCAAAAGAAGATTTTAAAAGTTATGTTAAATTTAAATTGTTTTTTAGTGTTAAAGAAGATATTACAGAGTATAAAGAAATATATGTAAATGAAATACCATCTTAAGTTTTTATTTAATTTTTATTAATAATATGATAGAATTAATATATGGTGATTTTATGAAACAAGAAAATATTAGAAATTTTAGTATTATTGCTCATATAGATCATGGTAAGAGTACTCTTGCTGATAGAATATTGGATATTACAGGAGCTGTTTCTGAAAGAGAAAAACAAGAACAGTTACTTGATAATATGGATATAGAACGTGAAAGAGGAATCACTATCAAATTAAATGCAGTTTCATTAAATTATAATTATAATAATACTGATTATATATTGCATTTAATTGATACACCAGGTCATGTAGATTTTTCATATGAGGTTTCTCGTTCTTTGGCAGCTTGTGAAGGTGCACTACTTGTTGTAGATGCTGCTCAAGGTATAGAAGCTCAAACTTTAGCAAATCTTTATTTGGCTTTAGAAAATAATTTAGAAATTATACCTGTTATAAATAAAATTGATTTACCAAATGCTGATATTGATAGAGTTAAAAAAGAAATTATTGATACACTAGGTTTTAAAGAGGAAGATATAATACTTGTAAGCGCTAAAACAGGTGTAGGAATAGATAAATTAATGGAAGCAATTATAACTAGAATTCCTGCTCCTAAAGGTAATCCGAAAGATGAATTAAAAGCACTAATTTTTGATAGCTATTTTGATTCATATAAAGGAATTGTTATTTCTACTAGAATAATGCAAGGAAAAGTAAAAATAGGTGATAAAATTAAAATGATGGCAACAAATGCCACATATGAAGTTAATTCATTAGGTATACATACACCATCAATAGTTAATAAAAATGAGTTAGTTTGTGGTGAGGTTGGTTTCTTAAGTGCTTCTATAAAAAGTATAGAGGACGTAAAAGTTGGTGATACCATAACTCATACTAATGCTAATGTAGAACCTATAGAAGGTTATAAACCTATGAAACCAATGGTTTTCTGCGGAATATATCCTATAGAATCAAGTCAATTTCCAGAATTAAAAGAGGCTTTAGAAAAACTTAAGTTAAATGATGCCTCATTAGAGTTTGTTCCAGAAACTTCTGAAGCTTTAGGTTTTGGTTTTAGATGTGGCTTTTTAGGTTTATTACATATGGAAATAATAGAAGAAAGAATAGAAAGAGAATTTGGAATAGAACTTATCGCGACTTCTCCTTCTGTTATTTATGATGTAGAGCTTACTGATGGAAATCATATTATGATTGATAGTCCTTCATTAATGCCTGATAGAGTTAAAATTAAAAGTATTAAGGAACCTTATATCAGAACGAATATATTTGTTCCAAGTGAATATATAGGTTCTATAATGGAATTATGTCAAGATAAAAGAGGTAAATATATTTCAATTGAATATCCTTCAAAAAATAGGGTTAATATTCATTATGAAATACCACTTTCTGAAATAGTTTATGATTTTTTTGATAAACTTAAGAGTTATACAAAAGGATATGCTTCATTTGATTATGAGTTAATAGGATATCAAGAATCAGATTTAGTTAAAATGGATATTTTGTTAAATGGTAAAGCAGTAGATGCATTAAGTATTATTGTTCACAAGGATTTTGCTTACAATAGAGGAAAAGCTATCGTTAACAATCTTAAAAAAATTATACCAAGACAACAATTTGAAGTCCCTATACAAGCATGTATAGGTGCTAAAGTTATTTCAAGAGAAAATATTAAAGCTGTAAGAAAAAATGTACTTGCTAAATGTTATGGTGGAGACGTTTCTCGTAAAAGAAAATTACTTGAAAAACAAAAAGAAGGTAAGAAAAGAATGAAAATGGTAGGAAATGTAGAAATACCTCAAGAAGCATTCTTATCAGTATTAAAATTAGATGATAATTAAAAAGATGTAGAAATATATCTTTTTACTTGCATTTTTTCCAAATATCTGCTATTATATTCACCTGGATGAGGGGATTATTATGAAAACAGAACTATTTGAAGTGGCTAGGGATATATATACTAGCTATGGAAATAAGGAAAAATTAAAGAAATTAAGACAAAAAGAAACAGAAATGTATCTTGATATGGATATTTCCGAAATTATGCAATCAAGAGAAGAAATGGATGCAATTTCTGATTTAAAACATATTTATTATAGTGAAAATTATGAATTATCTAACACAAAGTCATTTGAAGATTTACTTATTAGACGTGTTGATAATAAATTGATTGATTTAACTAAGCTTCTTAATATATCTGGTAGTGATATTATTCAATTAGATAAGAACTTTATTTTAGTTAATGCTAATAGAAATTGCTATAATATGCATGTTACTGATCAAGTAATACGTAATATTGAAGCTAAATTTTTATATTTAGTATCAAAAAATCCAGGTATGAGTGAAAAAGAAAAAAACTATATAATTAGAAATTTAGTTTTCATGGATGGTATGTTAGAAGATAAATTTTCAAATGGTGAAGGTGTAAAAACCATAATTGATGAAGAAAACAGACTAAATATTGATAATAGTGAATATTCAATTGCTTATGTTAGTTCAATTACAAAATATTTAAATAGTTCAATAACTAATTTAATATATGATGTAGTAGATCCTAAAGCATCTAACCGTAAACTTAAAGAATTATATTTAAGAAGTTTATTGGTTTACTTACATTCTAGCGAAGAAGAAAAACTTCATGATTTATTTGATGAATGTGATTTAGATGAAAATAAAAAGAGACATTTAAAAATGTTGGCGAACAATATTAAAGTAGACAAAAAAATTATGGGAATAAAAAGATAAGGAGGCGCTTTATGAGCTTAAGTGAAATACAAAGACAAAAAAATATAGAAGTTAGTATAAGAATGTGTTTAGTAGATGGTAAAACTATTCCAGAAATAGCAAATGCTATTAATTTATCTACTGCTGATGTACAAACTTATTTAAGTGATAGATACATAATAGATAGATATGGAATTAGAACAGCACAAGCTATTAAAGACAAAATTGTTAAAGATAGTTTCAAGCAAGAAATTAAACCAAGAAAAAAATAATTACATAATGTAATTATTTATTCCGTATTTATTCTCTTTTTTATCAAGAAAAAGAGAATTTTTTATTGGATTATATGTTAAATATGCGAATACTATATAACATATTATTATTAAAACAATACTTAAATAATTAAACTTATCATTATTTTCTATTACCGCAAGTTTATAAGTAATTATATTTATAATAATAAATG
>CAMOVA010000059.1 GCA_946626905.1 uncultured Bacillota bacterium
AAATTTATGTATCTCATAATCTTCTTTAGAATTATTTTTTGAACACAAACTTTCATAATTAATCACAGCTTGTAACTCATCATTAAATTTTATTGGTTTTCTATATCCTAAATGAATATATTCCATATCATCTGATTTAATTATGCATGAAGCAAGAATCGCTAATGTAATACAGTTATCATAAAAATTAATATCCATATTATCACCTCTAATTTGCGGCTATTATAACATTTATGTTTTTCTGTGTCAATTTTATAATCTTTATGTTATAATTAACTTAATTAGGAGGTATTTATGAATAAAAGAGAAGATTACTTAAGCTGGGATGAATACTTCATGGGAGTTGCTAAACTTTCAGCTCTTAGAAGTAAAGATCCTAATACACAAGTTGGAGCTTGTATAGTTAATAATGATAAAAAAATTGTTAGTTGTGGTTATAATGGCGCACCTATTGGATTTAGTGATGACATTATGCCTTGGAACCGTGAAGGTGATTTTATAAACACTAAATATGCCTATGTCGCACACGCTGAATTAAACGCTATTTTAAACTCACACACTGATTTAAGAGATACTACAATATATGTAGAATTATTTCCTTGTAATGAATGTGCTAAAGCTATTATTCAAGCCGGTATAAAAAAAGTTGTTTATGCTTCTGATAAATATAATGGTACAGAAGGAAATGTAGTAGCCAAAAAATTATTTGATGAATGTGGTATAGAATATATTAAGTATAACGAAAAAAATAAAGAATATAAAATAAAACTATGAAAAAAATTATTGTAATTGCCCTACTAATAATTTCAGTAATAATATCTGTTAACTTTTATAAACAATATAAATTTAAAAAGTTTTTAAAAAATATAAATGATGATAAATTTAATATTACTGAGTATTACATTTATGGTACACATTTAAATATTAAAGGGCAAATAAACGAAAATTATACTGATTCTAAAATAAAACTGGTATTAAAAAGTATTGATGAAGAAATAGAATACAATCTTAAAATAAACAATTCTACATTTACTCTTTCATCAAAAATTAATGATGGTATTAATTTAGAAAAACTAAATAATAATAAGTATTATCTTTTAATAAAAATTGGTAAGGAATATTATAAACTTAATAATCTAACTAAACATAAAAAAGACACTTACTATTCTTTTATAAAAAATAATAAGTGTAATAAACTAGAAATAGAATTTGATAACTATTTTACAATATCATCCAAAAAACATAATAGTAATAATATATATGATATTGTTATAGATGCAGGACACGGTGGTACAGATTCAGGAGCTACTTATAATAATTATTATGAAGCTGATCTTACATATAAATATGCGAAAGCATTAAAAAAGAAGCTAACTAATTTGGGTTATAAGGTAAAATTAACTCGTGATAAAAACGAAGGCATTAAAACATATGGAAAACATAGCCGTACTGCTATACCTAATGAAGTACACGCTAAATATCTATTCTCTATTCACTTTAATAGTAGTGAAGATTATATAACTCAAAGCGGTGTTGAAATATACACTTTAGATAATACTAATTTATCTTTAGCGCATAAATTAATAACTAATATTGTAAATAATGTAAATATAAATTACTCAACAAATACTGCTTATTTAGTAAAAAAAGGTATTTATATTAAAAACTTTAGACAAAGTGACATTAGCTATATGAATGAACAAGCATACGCTAATAATTACAATCCTTATAATATTACTACCTCTACTCCTTATCTTTATATGATAAGAGAAACTGGTGGTAGAATTACTAATGCTTTTGTTGATGGAAGAAATTCAAAATATGAAGCAAATCCATATTATAATTCTAATGTTGGGGTTGAATCATACTTGTTAGAATTAGGATATATTAATAACCAAAGAGATTTACAAGTTATACTAAAAGAAAAAAATAAATACATTGATGCCATAAGTTTGGCAATAGATAAACATATAAAAAATAACTCTTAAAGAGTTATTTTTTTATAAATAGATATCTATCTTTATTATATAAATCTTTTTTTACAATTACTTTATCAAAATAATTTAAAGCATATTCTTTTAAAACTTTTCCTTGATTGCATCCTATTTCAAATGCTAAAATACCATCTTTCTTTAAATGAGCATTAGCTTTCTTTATTATTTCTTTATAATAATACATTCCTTTATCTTCGGCATATAAAGCAATATGAGGTTCATTATTTTTTACTAAATCCATAATTTCCTCATCATATGCTATATAAGGTGGATTAGAAATTATTAAATCATACTCACCTTTTAATGATTCAATCATATCGCCTTCAATAAAATTAATTGAAACATTATTAATTAAAGCATTCTCTTTGGCCACATCTAAAGCTTTATTTGAAATATCAACCGCAGATATATTACAATCAAAAATTTTCTTTAAAGTAATTGCTATACATCCACTACCAGTACCTAAATCAATAATATCTAATTTTTTAGAATCATCTAAGTACTCTATAACATTTTCAATCAAGCCCTCTGTTTCAAATCTAGGTATTAAAACATCTTTATTAACTAATATTTTATTACCATAAAAATCAACATTACCAACAATATATTGTACCGGTTCACCATTTTTTAAACGATTTAATCCATCATCTAATTTAGATGGATCTAAATACTTTTTTAAATATTCTATATCTGTCATTATTTTTCCTTTTTTAACAATAACTTTTTAATAGTTTCTTCTTTTTCATTAAGATTATCTTGAAATTCAAATTTCTTTTTAAGTAAAGTTATATCATGAACCTCATAATGTTTTGTGATTTTATCACAACAAATACAATATAAATCTTTAATATGAAGATATTCCCTTTGATGACATATTTTTCTTGATATAGTCATAACAGAGCCACACTCACTACATATTAAATCAGAAAATGTTGTTTTAGACTTTCTCATATTATTCGCCTCTTAATTTTCTAGCTTGATCTTCAGTAATTAAAGCATCTATTACTTTATCTATATCCCCTTGCATTATTCTATCTAGTGTATTTAAAGTAAAACCTATTCTATGATCTGTTACCCTATTTTGTGGATAATTATAAGTTCTTATTTTTTCAGAACGATCTCCTGTACCTATTTTGCTTCTTCTTTCACTACCTATTTCTTTTTCTTGTTCTTGTCTACGTAAATCATAAAGTCTTGTTTGAAGAATTTTAATAGCTTTTTCTTTATTCTTAATTTGACTTCTTTCAGTTTGAGAATAAACTACTAATCCTGTTGGAATATGAGTAAGTCTAACCGCACTATCAGTTGTATTTACTCCTTGTCCTCCACAACCTGAAGCTCTTGTGATATCTATTCTTACTTCATTCATATCTAAATCAGCATCTACCTCTTCTGCTTCTGGCATTACAAGTACAGTAGCTGTAGAAGTGTGTACACGACCTTGAGTTTCTGTAGAAGGAACTCTTTGAACTCTATGTGCGCCTGATTCATATTTTAATTTTGAATAAACATTTTCACCTTTAACCATAAAACTAATTAAAGAATATCCACCAGCTTCTGATTTTTCTTCTTCCATTATTTCAATTTTCCAGCCTTCTTTTTCTGCTAGTTTCTTATACATTTCAAATAAATCACCAGCAAATATATTTCCTTCGTCTCCTCCAGCTGCTCCTCTAATTTCTACAATAACATCTTTCCCATCATTAGGGTCTTTTGGAAGTAATAAGATTTCAATATTTTTTATAAGTTCATCTAATTTCTTAGTGTTTTCTTCTAACTCTTCTTTAGCCATTTCACCTAGTTCAGGATCTTTCACCATATCTTTAGCGTCTTCAATATTTTTTTCTAACTTCTTATATTCTTGATATGCATCATAAGCATCCTTAATAGAAGCTTGTTCACGAGTTAATTTAAGAGTTTCTTTAACATTAGAAATCACTTCTGGTTTCATTAATTCTTCATTTAATTCATTATATCTTTTTTCAATATTTTGTAATCTTTCAATCATAGAAATCTTCCTTTCAAAACTTTTATAATTATACTATAATATGAAAAAATAAGCAATATTATGCTTATTTTT
>CAMOVA010000060.1 GCA_946626905.1 uncultured Bacillota bacterium
TACCTATCTATAAATAATATTATTGTTATACCTATAAACATTATACCTAGTCCTAGTAATTTTAAACTAAAATCATTAAAAAGTAATAATGCTAATAATAAAGTAAATACTGCTAATGTTATTCCTCTTACTAAATTAGCTCCTTTATTTTTATTTGATACATCTGGTATATCAGAATGTAGATTAACATTTACTGAATGTTTTGGTTTTCTTTTTTCTACAGGCAATGTTTCTTCCCATTCTTTTCCATTCCATTTTTTTAGACAGTTTGGTCCATACCATTCTTTCATAACTTTTTCTATATTATTATATGAATAAAATTGTCTTCCTTCAAACTCATAAAGTTTAAAAGGATATACATCTTCTTTCAAGAATTTAGGTTCATGAAAAAACTTTTCCCATGGAATCGCAATTGTTTGTGATGTCATAGTACTATTTTTATATTTTCTACCATATTTATATGCTTTTTTTAATATTATCTTTTTAAGCCACACAGCTTTAAATCCAATATTATCTAAGAATACCATAAGTGGCATCATAAGTCTTATTGGTAATCTACTTAATTCATCTATATATTTATTATCAGATACATTGTCATAAATTACTACATCAACAAATATTCCATCACCTTCACATCTATTTTCTAGTAAGTAATTTACTTCTTGAATATATGTATTTTTCTTACGTACTTTCATTGAAGGTATTAAAATATTATATTTTTTATTTGTTTCAAAACAATGAAAATAAAAGTTATCTGATAGATCTTTTTTCATTGCTTCAATAAATCTAGGCCAATCTTCTCTTTTTATACAGATATCCATATCATCATCCCAAGGAATAAATCCTTTATAATTACAAATACCTAGTGCTGACCCGGCTATTAATGCATATTCAATATTATTTTTAACACAAACTCTATGAATTTCATCCATTATACTTAACACTTCTAATTGAAGGTCTCTTACCATTATTTTAGAGCCATCATCAAAGGTTTTTAAAGTATAATCTGTTTTATTAACAATACAGTCTTTTTTACTCATACTATCTCCTCAGTATTATCTTATCTTAAAACAATAAAAAAAGCAAGTATATTAACTTACTTTACGAATGGTAATAATCCCATAAATCTTGCTTTTTTAACTTCGTTAGCTATATGTCTTTGATGTTCAGCACAAGCTCCTGTAACTCTTCTTGGTAATATTTTACCTTTATCTTGGCTTACATATTTTTTAACAATATCAACATCTTTATAGTCTACTGATTTACCAGCACACATTTGACATATTTTTTTCTTTTTTCTATAAAATTCTGCCATATTATTTCCTCCTTTATTAATCTAGGAAGTTTTCATCTATTGAAACACTATCTCCAAAATCCGCGAATGGATCTTCTTCTACACTTACATCATTTGTTGGAGCTGGTTCATTTTGATAATCATATGGAGTAACATCATCGTTTCTTGATTGTGATTGTGCTTTTGATTCTAAGAATTGAACACTTTCAGCAAGAACTTCTGTTGTATATCTTTTATTTCCATCTTTATCATCAAAACTACCTGTTTGAATTCTTCCTTCTACTGATACTAAACTACCTTTATTTAAATAATTACATACATTTTCTGCTTGTTTTCTCCAAATAACACAGTTTATAAAATCAGTTTGTCTTTCTCCATTTGCACTACTGAATGTTCTGTTAACAGCTACAGTAAATCTTGAAAATGGAATGTTTGAACTTGTATATCTAAGTTCTGGTTTAGTTGTTAGTCTTCCGACCAATTCTACTCGATTCATTTTATTACCTCTCTTTATTTTTCAATTTTAGTAATTAAATGACGAATCATATCACTACTAATTAAACCTAAACGATCAAATTCTTTAATAGCTTTATCGTCTTTTGATTCAACTTCAAAAACTACATAGTAACCGCTTTTGCATTTTTTAATTTCATAAGCTAGTTCTCTTTGACCCATTTCATTTACTTCTGTTACTTTTCCACCATTTTCAGTAATGACTTTTTTAAAATGAGTAATTGCTTTCTTTGTTTCATCCTCACTTAATGTTGGCTTTAAAATAAACATAATTTCATAGTTTTTCATTTCTACACCTCCTTATGGTCACCGGCAATTTCTTGCAAGGAGTAAATTTCTTACTCGCTTAAGATTATAACAAAAACTATTTAGTTTGTAAATAGTTTTTTATATCTAACCAATTATTAACTCTTGTAATGTTTTTTTCTTTTAGTTCTTCATCTGTTATATCTTTATTATGATAAGCAGTAAATAATAGTTTTATACCATCACCTTTTAAGTTATCAATCCTATCATCTATCTGTATATCAGACTTTATCATAGACTTTTCTGTCAAAAACATAAAGTTTCTACTTTTTAAAAATGGATAATTCTTTTTTAGAAATTCACATTTTCTAGGAACTAATTCTGATAATAAAGTATCATCTAATTCAGAATAGAAACTACTACATATATATATTTCATATTCTTTACTTAGTTCTTCTAATACTTCTTTTGAATTATCTGCGACTACTGCATTATCATATATATTAGCTTCTCTTATATATTTTTTAAATTCAAGTTGCTGTTCTTTATTAAATAAGTTTTCTAAATAATATCCTTTTGTATCAGAATATGAATAATTTGTGTTAAAAAATTTATTAATAGTATTTAGAAAACTATCAAGCGCTAATACATCATCTAAATCAACTAATATTTTTTTCATATGCCTCCTATACGTTAAATCTAAATAAGCATATATCTCCATCTTGCATAATGTATTCTTTTCCTTCTAAACGAAGTTTTCCAGCTTCTTTTACTTTTAATTCTGAACCATATTCTTTAAGATCATTAAAGCTCATTACTTCTGCTTTTATAAATCCTCTTTCAAAATCTGTATGAATTATACCTGCACATTTAGGGGCTTTATATCCTCTTTTAAATGTCCATGCACGGCATTCATCTTCACCAGCTGTAAAGAAAGTTGCAAGTCCTAAGAGTTTATATGTGCTTTTTATAAGTTTATTTAATCCGCTCATCTTTATTCCTAAATCATTTAAGAATACTTTCTTTTCTTCTTCAGATAAATCAGCTAGTTCTGATTCTATCTTAGCACATACAGTAACTACTTCTCCGTTTTCAGCTTTAGCATATTCTCTTAATTGTTCTACATATTCATTTGTATCTTCTATTAAATCTTCTTCATTTACATTAGCCATATATATAATAGGTTTTAGTGTTAAAAAGTTGAAATTCTTTAATACTTCTAATTCTTCTTCTGAGAATTCTATTTGTCTTAGTGCTTTATTTGCTTCTAATGCTTCTTTTACTTTATTAAGTAGTGTTACTTCAAAAGCTATTTCTTTATCTCTAGTCATAGCTGCTTTTTTACCTATTCTACCTATTCTATTATCTACTACTTCTAAATCTGCAAGCATTAATTCTACATTTATAGTTTCAACGTCACGTACAGGATCAACGTCTCCATCTACGTGTATTATATTTGAATTAGAAAAGCATCTAACTACTTCAACGATTGCATCTACTTCTCTTATATGAGATAAAAATTGATTACCTAAACCTTCTCCTTTAGAAGCTCCTTTTACTAAACCAGCTATATCTGTAAATTCGTATGTTGCGCCTACTAAACTTTTTGGTTTATATAAATCATTTAAATAATCTAATCTTTCATCTGGTACTGTAACTACTCCAACATTTGGTTCAATTGTTGCGAAAGGATAGTTAGCAGCTAATATATTTTGCTTTGTAATAGCGTTAAAAAGGGTTGACTTACCGACGTTTGGTAAACCTACAATTCCTGCTTTTAATGCCATAAAATCACCTCTAAATCTTATTTAGTATATCATTAATAAAAAAATATGTAAATGAAAATCTATTTGTTATTACTTTCATATATTAATGCTTCATATAATAAATCTACTATATAATTGGAATCTTGTAATTTATATTTTTCTTTAATACGTTCTATTAAATCATCTGTATATTCTAAATTTAATTTATCTTCAATATATTCTACTTCTTTTTTTATTTCTTTTA
>CAMOVA010000061.1 GCA_946626905.1 uncultured Bacillota bacterium
TTAATTCTGATAATAATGATGATTTTAAAAATATAATTTTATATAGAACAAACAAATTATTAACATCTATAGAAAACAGAGATATTGATAAACATAGATTAGAAAAAATCTTATTCTACATAAAGAATTTGGATAATAATTTTGTTGATCATAGAGATAAATATGATATAGAAAAACTTCATATAAAATATAATTTACAAAAACTAAAAGAAACAGAAAAATATAGAATAGTAAAACCTGAATGGAAAGATTATCAAGAAAATAATAAATATATCTTATCTTTTGATGATCCAGAAACAAATATTTTTGAAAATGCATTATCTTTAGAAATAGGGCAAAATGGAATAATTCATTTGTGTTATTACATAAGTGATGTTAGCAGTTATTTAAAAGAAAATGAAGCTTTAAAAGATAAAATATATGATAATACATTTAGTATAAAAGGATTTCCATTACTTCCAAAAGAATTAAAAAATAAAGTTAATTTAAAACAAGGTAAAAAAAGAAAAGTAATTGCTTTTATATTTGAATTTGATAGATATTTAAATGTATTAGATTTTAAAATAGAAAAACAAAATATAAGTGTTAAATATAATTTAAGTTTTAGTGATTTAAAAAATATTTTAAAATATCCAGAAGATTCAAAACTAAAAGTTACAGCTTCTAATTTATATAAATTATCACAATGCATATTATCTAACAAACAAATAGAAGATATAAATATGGATTTTGGTGATAAGAATATTGGATCTATTATGATAAATAATTATCAAGTATATTTAAATTACTTTATATCTAATTATTGTTACTCTAAAGATCTACCATTTATTTATAGAAATAATGAATTAGGTAAAGAAATAGACGCAATAAAAGAATTAAAAGAAAAATATAGTGATAATGTAAAAATAGGTTATGTATTTGATTTAATTAATAATACAAATAGTTCATGGTATTATTCAATAGATAATAAAGGTCATGATGGATTAAAACTAGGTAGTTATACTGAAATAACAAGACCTACAAGATCACTCGCATCAATTATAAATCAAGATCTTATTATCAAGTATTTTATAGATAAAGAACAATTAACAGAAGAAGAAAAAATAAAATTAAATAATTATTTGAATAAAATGACAGAAATGATGAATGAAAAAACAGTATTCTATAATAATTATCTATATGAAATAAAAAAATTAAAAAGAAAAAAATAAGGTTTACAATATATAATTAATGTGTTATTATATGTAAAAGCGTTGAGAAAGACATGATTATTTAGTCAATGTTACAAAGCGAGTTAGGATGGTGAAAGCTAACAAATATACTAAATAATTACTACTTTTGAGTGAAATATAAAAGTATTTCCGGTTATTCCGTTATCATATTGAGTTACAAGGTAGGATGGTACCGCGATTATTCGCTCCTTAATTAATTTTAAGGGGCTTTTTTTTATAGGAGGGTTGTTATGGAAGATTTTGAAAAACTATTAGAAGAATATTTAAATTTTGAAGAGTTTGAAGTTGAAGAAGAAGAAAACTTAGAACAAGTAAAATCTGCAGTTTCAAGAAAGGAATCACCTTTTACAGCTGATGATGCAATAAGTATTGATAGATTTGTTAATGCCTTTTTAGGTTATCAAATGAATTGTTCAACGCTTTATCATTCAGGACTTAGACAATTAGAATTAGATTATGTTATAGGTGTTGATAATGGATTTGCTAATAAGAATATAGAATATGTGAAAAGAGGTTTTTTACTTATTGTAATAGATGCTAGAGGTAAAAGAGGAACCTATATAAATCCTGTATATATTCAAAAATATTTAAATAAAGAAGATATAGAAAAAACATATAAATCTTTTAGAAGAGCTCAACAAATAGAATTAGCCAAAATAAAAACATATTATAATAAATATTTAGAAGCTCAAATGTCTTATAATGAATTAGAAAGATTTGAAAGATTGATAAAAGAAACACATAAAGAAAGTAAAATAAAAGTAATAGAAAAGAGGGAAAAACATGATTAATATAAAGGAAGATAATGAATTAAATCCTTTAAACCATAGTTGTGCTCATTTAATGGCACAAGCTGTTAAACATTTATATCCAGAAGCAAAATTTTGGGTAGGTCCAGTAATAGAAGAAGGATTTTATTATGATATAGATTTAGGAGATAAAGTTCTTACAGAAGAAGATTTACCAGCTATAGAACGTGAAATGAAAAAACTAGTAAAAGATGGTAAGAGAATAGTAAGAAGAGAAATCACTAAAGAAGAAGCATTAGATATGTTTGGTGATGATCCATATAAAGTAGATTTAATAGAAAGAATGGATCCAAATGATACAGTTATTTCTTGTTATTCACAAGGTGATTTTACTGATCTTTGTCGTGGGCCACATGTTGATACAGTAAAACAATTAAAAAACTTTAAATTACTTAAAGTATCAGGTGCTTATTGGAAAGGTGATTCTAATAATAAAATGCTTCAAAGAATATATGGAGTGTGCTTTTTAACTCCTGAAGATTTAGAAGCTCATTTAAAAGAATTAGAAGAAGCAAAAGAAAGAGATCACCGTAAAATAGGTAAAGATTTAGGTATATATATGATGTCTGATTTAGTAGGAAGAGGACTTCCAATGTATTTACCAAATGGATTTATTTTATGGAATGAATTAGAAAACTATATTAGAAATAAAGAAATAAAAAGAGGATATAAACATGTTGGAAC
Organism: uncultured Bacillota bacterium; assembly: GCA_946626905.1. Taxonomy (GTDB): domain Bacteria; phylum Bacillota_I; class Bacilli_A; order RF39; family UBA660; genus OMSK01. The sequence continues at coordinate 2,726 of CAMOVA010000061.1, forward strand.
ACCACCATTAGGAAATGTTAATCTTTATAAAACAAGTGGACATTTAGAACACTATAAAGATTCAATGTTCCCAATTATGCAAGTGGAAGATGAAGAATATGTACTTCGTCCAATGAACTGTCCTCATCATATGGTAATATATGGAAATGATATACATTCATATAGAGATTTACCACTTCGTATAGCTGAAATAGCTAGAGATTGTCGTTATGAATCAAGTGGAGCTTTAAAAGGAATTGAACGCGTTAGAACATTCTGTCAAAATGATTCACATATATTCTGTACACCTGAACAAATAGAAAGTGAATTTAAAGGAGTAGTTGACTTAATACTTGAATGTTATAAAGAATTAGGAATTGAAAACTATCGCTTTGAATTATCACTACGTGATCCAGAAGATAAAATAAAATATCATCAAGATGACGAAATGTGGGATAAAGCAGAAAATATGTTAAGAACAGTTTTAAATGATTTAGGATTAGATTATGTAGAAAAAATTGGTGAAGCGGCTTTCTATGGGCCAAAACTTGATGTTCAAGTAAAACCTGCTGTAGGTAATGAAATAACACTTTCTACATGTCAATTAGACTTCTGTTTACCAGCTAAATTTGATTTAACTTATGTAGATAGTGATGGTTCCAAAAAAACTCCTGTAGTATTACATAGAGCTGTATTTGGATCAATTGATAGATTTATCGCATATTACTTAGAAGAAACAAAAGGAAAACTTCCAGTTTGGTTAGCGCCAAATCAAGTAGAAGTAATTCCAGTTAATAATAAATATCATTTAGAATATGCTAAAGAAATATATGAATTATTATGTGATAATGATATTAGATGTGATTTAGATAGTAGAGAAGAAAAACTAGGATATAAATTAAGAGAAACTCAAATTAAAAAAGTTCCTTATACAGTTATTTTAGGACAAAATGAAGTAGATAATAATACAATTAGTTATAGAATATTTGGAACTGAAGAAACTATAACATTAGATAAAAATGAATTTGTAGAATTACTTAAAAATAAAATAAAAAATAAAGAAAGATAGTATAAAATAACCTGGATGAAATATGCCAGGTTTTATTGACTATTAAGTGATATCATGGTATCCTAAATATATAATAGGGTGATGTGGTATGAAAAAGAAAAACTACTTAGTTTTAAGTTTGATTGTATTTTTATTAGGTATTTCAAAAGTTAGTGCATATACATACTCTAAATGGGATTTAGAAGGTGAATCAATATATGATAAACTAATGCCATAT
>CAMOVA010000062.1 GCA_946626905.1 uncultured Bacillota bacterium
ATATTAATAAAACATTTATTATAAAGAAATAATATATTTTATATTTTTAATTAATTAATTAAATTTTATAAAAATTTCTATTTATCATGAACTTTTTTCAAATTTATAATTTAAGAAAGACTAAATTCATTACATCCTTCATTCATAGCAAGTAAAATTTTTTGTTCTAATATATTATAACTAGAATATTCAGGTATTTTCAAATAATTTTGACAAGTCATAACAGTCGGTAAATAATCATCTGGAGTATGCTCCTCCTCACAATGTTTTTTGACTACAGTTAATTTAGGTGACAGTGATTTAAATCCTCCTATGGGTAGTCTTGAACTTCCTGTGGAAAAAATTAAAAATTGTTTTCTTTGTTTTTTATCCAAATTACACATAAATGTAATCAAATCATTAAATGTTTTACTTTGATTTGTGTATCCGTGTTCAGGTTTCAAATTTTCTAATAAAACATTTTTATCCCACTTTACGTCTACACTTCCACATATGTATTCTTCTATTTCTGATGATGTAAAACATTTTAATTTGTCTATATTAAAGTTTATATTGAATCCTTCTCTGAAGGAATGCATACATTTATCGATCCCTCTATAAAACAGGAAGTCATATATTAAATTTACATATTCTTCTATATTATTCATTGTTAGTAAAATATCATTTCCATTAGGCTTTAATTCTATGTTATTGTATCCAGGGAAAACAAAATATATATCAAGATCTGATAATTTACAATTATTATAAAGTATAATATCATCGAAATTAATATTTTGTGTTTTATCTATATTATTAGTTTTTATATATTCTTGTTTTTGTTGGATTAAATTAATAAAATCTAATATAGTTTTATATAAATTTGAATCAATATATTTTATATTTTTAAAAAGTATAGGCTTATCCAAAACTAAATTCCAAAAAACTTTATTAAGTGGTATGTCTAATAATCTATCATCGTAAATAGCTCTTCCAATAATATATCCCAACAATTTGAACAATCTAATAATATTTTGATTCATATCGATTTCTTTGTCACATAATAATCTAGGATATAAAGTTCCATCAGTAGTCTTATACCACAAGTCTTGATTTTCTGTTATTTTATCTATGATAAGGGTATAAAATTCCAGGGTGGGCCCCAGCCCATTTCCAATCTCCCCGCTATATTCGAATTCTAAATATCCTTTGAATTTGGAGGTAATATCATCATTTATTATATTGAATCCATGTTCTATTATTTTATCTCTTTCTACATTTATTTTTATTCTCATTGTTTTCTTTAAAGTTACTGAATATTTAGAATGATAATTAGGATTATTATGTTTCATATGATTTTGCAAATTTATCAAAGATTTATAAGATGAACTAAATGATGTCTTAAATGATAAAAGTCTAGTAGGGAATCTTGTCATACAATAGTTATTATTTACAATGTATTTGCCTAATATTGGAAATGTTGTACTAGATACTTTGAATCCATCGATACTTATTTTGGAAATGAATTGATCTATTTTTAAGTTAAAGAATAATGTTTTCCATTCACTTCTGTTTTTATCACTATTAATAAACCATGACTTTGGAAGATTGAATAATTCATTATATTTATTTATGCACATATTAAAAATGGACAACAAATATAAACTTGGCATGAGACGCTTTGAGAAATAAATACTTATGCAATAAAGAATATTATTATGATAATCTTTTATAAAAGAATATTTATCGAAATTTACACATTCAGTGAAATCAGTCATATCCTGAATAAACTGTGAATAGTAATCTAAAAATCCTTTGGAGGCATTCTCATCTATATTTAAATCACTTTCTTTTTCAATTTTTATGCTATTTTTATCCATGTCTTCGCTATTCTTGGGTTTTATTGATAAACCAAAATTAATATAGGGAGTTGAATCCATTTTATATTTCTTCGAATAATTATCAATGAATGTCTTATATGTCCAACTTTCATTAATATCAAATACTTCATCATTATTTATTATGTTATTATCATTGAAATCTTTTATGTCCATTATTTCTTCTTTGTCATCATCTTTTATTTTGACTTCATCTAAATTATTATTTTTATCCTTTTCTTTTTCTTTTTCGTTATCTTTATCTTTATCTTTATCTTTATCCTTGTTATTATCATTATTGGATTCTTCTATTTCAATATCCATTTTATCAATATTGTTTTCATCTTTACTTTGGGCATTTTCTATGAAATATTTTATACTTATATCATAGCTATCATTAGCTATCAAAGGTATGTTAGCTAATGATAATAAATTTATAGTCATATTCTTAAAAGGGGTATTGTTATTCACAATTAGCATCATTTTTTTGTTCATTTTGAAAAACATATTTAACTCGCAGAGTTTCGTCTTAAAATTACCATCGATAATTAAATCTGTATTTAATACTTTATCTCTGAATATCTGTTCACTATATATCATTTTAATTTTTATTGCTTGGCTTTTTCTCATTTGTCTCATGGTCAAATTGTTATATATATTTCGCTTATTATCACTCAAATGAAAAATGGGACAATTCATCGACTGTATAGATTCATTCAATAATTTTATGAAATTGATAACTTTGTTTTTATCTCCTTGGAAACAATTCAAAAAAGTATTAATTTTGTTAAAAATTTCATTATTATATATTTTTTCTTTTGGTATCAAATTTTTATCGAGCATATTATTAATTAATTTATCAACTGAGTTATACTCTTGGTCATCTTTTAATTTATTATATTGTATAGAGAACTGGGGGTCGAAGTACTTACACAGACTTAGAAGAATTTGGGAACTTTCTAATTCAAAAAGGGTTATGCAGACGGTCTCATCGGTTAGTATATCTATAATATTTTTTAAATGTTTTTCCTTTTCGTTATTTTCTTCAGATGAAGATGAGAGCAATTGCTGGTAATCAGATAGTGTGTCTTTGATTTTGATTAAATTATCTTTTGTCTGATCTTCTATAGAAGATAAATATTGCGATATTTTTTCGTCACTTAAATAATTTGTTAATAAGTCCTTATTTTTTTCTTGAATAGTCTTCATTTCTAAATTGCTTAAATTATCTTCCAAATCCTCATAATTCATTCTTTGTTTCAAATAGTCTTTAAATCTTCTTCTTCTGTGCAAAAAGCTGAAGGGATCTTCCGAATTTAGTTTGCTATTTTTGCTTACGTTAAATTTTGAATTTTCCTCCTCGTTTTTTTCATCTATTTTTTCAATAATTTTATCTTTTTCAATTTTTTTTTCATCTTTTTGATTTTGGCTTTTATCATCTACCAGGAAAATGTCATTTATATTTAAATTACTACTACTATTTTTATTATCGCTAAACTCGTCATAGTTAAATTCCAATTTTTTTAATTTTGTTTCTTTTTGTGCTTGTGTTTTTAATTTTGGAGTAAAATTGATATTAATATTTAAATTTTTGACTTCTTTATTTTCTTTTTCCTTCTTTGATTTCTTTTCAATTTCTTCATCATTTAATTTTTCTTTATCTTTATCTTTATCTTTATCCTTCTCTTTCTCTTTATCGTTATCTTCTGAATATGATTGACTTATGTAAAAAGAATTTTTCCCATCTTCTCTATCTTCGTTTTCTTCTTTTTCCTCATTTTCCGAATCCTCCACCCTTCCGGATTCTTCGTTGTTGTCCATTTCTTCATCCTCCTGCTCCTCTTCGGGGTTCTCGGCCTCTGATTCTAATCTTAACTTATACTCATTGTCATTTTCTTCTCCCATTATATCGTTAAAAGTTAATTTTAGAGATTCTTTTGATTTTCTGAAATTTGTATTTATTTTTTTTATACTTATGATATTGTCCTCAATTTTTTTTTCTTTAAATATTTCTATTCCATCACTTGAATCCAGGTCAATTTTATCTTTATCCTTACTACCAAATATATTTTTATTTTTATCTTCTTCATTGTTAT
>CAMOVA010000063.1 GCA_946626905.1 uncultured Bacillota bacterium
AATCGCTATTTTACTTTCTCTAATATTTTTAATTTACCTTGAAACAAATATTCTGCCTTCTGTTCTTGTTCTTCATTTATAAAGTGAGGGTCCCAGTATTGCATTGCTTCACTCAAATTAGTTTCATAATTTGAATAATTATTTGGAATAAATGAATCACTTGATTTAAACAGATTACCTGTTACTAAAACTTTATATAAATCTAATGTGTCACCACCATTTGATAATTGATTTTTCCAAAAATCTATTCCTTTTTCATCACATAACCATATTGAATGTTTTCTACTAGGCAACTGTGGATATTTTTGTTTTCTTATTTCTTCTAAAGCCATTTCTCTTTTAAAAATATTCATACAATTTATTATATGGCTTGCTTCTTTTAGCATATCTATTAATAATTCTTTGTCTTGTTCTTCTTTTAAATAACCATTAATAATATGATTAAAAGCTTCTTTCCCACCAGTTGTTATATTAACTGCAGTAGTAAAACAATTTAGTATATTTAAATAATTACTTTTAAAATTGTTATCAACAATTATTTCATTATCTAATACCCATAAATCATTATAACATTCATTATTATGAAAATGATACATTTCTTGGTTTTCTACTTTCATAATAACCCCCCTAAAAAACTATGTATTATACTAACACATAGTTTTTTTACAGTCAAATTACTATTTATTTTTTTGACTACTTTACCCTATTATTAAATTTATCTGTGTAATAATTAAACATATCTTGAATTATAGTATTTCCATATTTTTTTATTTGATCAAAATCACTCATTAAATCATAAAATTCTTGTTCTTCTAATATTTCATTTAAGTATCTAATAGATAAATAGCTTAATGCGTAGCCATCATAATTATCATTACTAAAAGAATTGCCATGTTCTAAATTATTTAATTCAGGTATTATTTTTGTATTATCTTTTACTTTATTAAAATATGAAATAAACTTATCTTCATCTAATAATTCTTCTTTTTCACCTGATAAGAATTGTGACATACCTTCATCATACCAAACAATTCTTTTTGAATAATCATTTTTAAGTATGTATTTCATATATAAAATATGAAATAATTCATGACATGGTAAATATAATTTTTCTATATATTTAGGGCTACCAATTATAATATTAGGTTCAATATAAGCATTTATCATTCCATTATCATACGTTCCAACTGCATATGATGGTAACGTATCTTTTCTGCCTCTAATTTCATAAATAAAATTTCTAAATTTTTCTATATCATCAAAATAATTTATTTTAAGAGGTTCTAGATTTTCTATTTTAAATATTTTTTTATACTCATCTATTTTATTAATTATTATGTCATCTAATCTATCTGTTATATAGTTTAATGTTTCAGGAGAGTTTAGCACATATTTACTGGTATCATATTTCATAGTATCACCTCTTTAATTTTATCATAAAAGCATTAATAAAAAAAGATTAGAAAATTCTAATCTTATTTAACTACTATATTTACTAGTTTTTTAGGAACTGTTATTATTTTAACTATTTCTTTACCTTCAGTAAATGTTTTTACATTATCTATTTCTTTAGCAAGATTTTCCATTTCTTCTTTTGTTGTATCAGAAGAAACTTCTATTTTTCCTCTTACTTTTCCATTTACTTGAACTACCATTGTAAATGTATCTTCTACTAATTTAGATTCATCATAAGTTGGCCATGATTCATACGCTAATGTATTATCATGCTTAAATACTGTATTCCATATTTCTTCTGAAATATGTGGAGCTATAGGAGATAACATTTTAATAAATCCTTCCCCATACTCTATAGGTAATTCATCTTCTTTTACTACAGCATTTATAAATATCATCATTTGACTTATTGCTGTATTAAAGTTTAAGGATTCATAATCTTCAGTAACTTTTTTAACTGTTTGATTATATACTTTTTCTAATTTTTTAGAATTATTATCTACTATTTTAGATTCATCAACAAATATACGCCATATACGATCCAAGAATTTTTTAGTACCTGCGACTGCATCATCATTCCATGGTTTATCTGCTTCAAGAGGACCCATAAACATTTCATACATTCTTAATGTATCTGCACCATATTTTTCTACTATATCATTTGGATTAACAACATATTTAGGAAATCTTTTACCCATTTTAATACCATTTGATCCAAGTATCATTCCTTGATGCACTAATTTTTGGAATGGTTCTTTAACAGGAACGATTCCTTTATCATATAAATAATTATTCCACATTCTAGAATATAATAAATGTCCTACTGCATGTTCTGGACCACCTACATATAAATCCACTGGCATCCAATGTTTTAATAATTCTTTATCACATAATTCTTTATCATTATGTGGATCTATATATCTTAAGAAATACCATGAAGAACCAGCAGATCCTGGCATTGTAGATGTTTCTCTTTTACCTTTTACACCATCTACTTCTACATTAACCCAATCTGTTGCATTTTCTAATGGAGCTTTACCATTTCTTCCTTTATAATCATCTAATTCTGGTAATACTACTGGTAAATCCTTATCTTCTACTACAATATCTCTTCCATCTTCTAAATGAATTACTGGTATAGGTTCTCCCCAATATCTTTGACGAGCAAATATCCATTCTCTTAATCTATAATTTGTTTTTTCTCTACCTACACCTAATTTAACTACTTTTTCAGTTATTGCTTTCTTTGCTTCTTCTACAGTTAAACCTGTGAATTCTTCTGAATTTATTAATTTGCATCCTTTTCCTAAATAATCTTGTTTTTCAAAAGCACATTCAGATACATCTCTTCCATCTATTACTTGAATCATTGGAATGTCATATTTTTGTGCATATTCAAAATCTCTTTGATCATGTGTAGGAACAGCCATAACTGCACCTGTTCCATAAGATGCTAGTACAAAATCTCCTAAGAAAATTGGTACTTCTTTTTTAGTAAGTGGATGTATTGCCATAACACCTTCTAATTTAACTCCTGATTTTTCTTTATTTAATTCTGTTCTATCTAAATCTGATTTCTTAGCTGTTTCTTCCCTATACTTTTCTACTTCATCAAAATTAGTTATTCTATCTTTAAGTTCATCTACTAATGTATTTTCTGGAGCTAAAACCATAAATGTTATTCCATAGATTGTTTCAATACAAGTTGTATAAATTGAAAATTTTCCACCACCTGTTATTTCAAAATCTACTTCTACTCCTGTAGATTTACCAATCCAATTTCTTTGAATTTCTTTTGTTGATTCTGGCCAATCTAGTTCTTCTAGTCCTTCTAATAATCTATCTGCATATTTAGGTATATCAATAACCCATTGTTTCATATTTTTACGAACAACAGGATATCCTCCTCTTTCACTTTTTCCATCAATTACTTCATCATTAGCTAAAACAGTTCCTAATTCTTCACACCAATTTACTGGCATATCTATATATTTAGCATAACCATCTTTATATAATTCTCTAAATATCCATTCAGTCCATTTGTAGTATTCTGGTTCACATGTTGAAATTTCTCTATCCCAGTCATATGAAAAACCTAATATTTTTAATTGCTTTTTGAATACTTCTATATTTTCCCTTGTAAAGATACTTGGATGATTACCTGTTTGAATTGCGAATTGTTCTGCAGGAAGTCCAAATGAATCAAATCCCATTGGATGTAATACATTATATCCTTGCATTCTTTTCAT
>CAMOVA010000064.1 GCA_946626905.1 uncultured Bacillota bacterium
GAAAAACTAGGTTTAAACCTAGTTTATAATCGAATTCTTAATTAGTTACTCATTGTACAATCTTGTCCATTGTAAGTACAAGTACCACCATCATATTTTAATGAAGTCTCATTTGCAACTTTACCATCAGGTGTAATTTTAACAACAGATCCACTTTCTGGAGCTTTACCTTTAGATTTAGATTCTACAGCAGCCATGAATTTAGCACATGTAGCAGGATCAGATGAAGTTTCATCTCCTGTCCATCCACTTGATCCTTTAGTACAAGTTACATTTGAATGTGTAATATTTGTACCTGTTCCAGAAGTTTTAGTTGGAAAATCAATTTTATAATCATCTGCAATTCCTAAATCATCTGCTGCAGATCTGAAACTAGTGTAGTATTCAACTGAATCTACAAATCCAAGTGCACTTGATTTAGCTGCACTTCTTCTAGCTTTACTAATCATGTTTAAGATGATTGGAGTAGCTATTAAAGCGATAATTGCTAAGATAACGATAACTGCTAATAATTCGATTAATGTGAAACCCTTTTTATTTTGTTTCATTTTATTCCTTCCTCCTCTATTATTTACAATATAATAATATCACACTTTTTTATTTGTAGTCAATATATTTTATTTTTTTTGTCATTTTTTGTAAATGTTTACATTTTTATTATTTGTGTTTTTTGGTTATTTATATTGGTAATTTATGGAAAATGACAAACTAGTTTAGTTTGTCATTTGCTTTAGAATTTAAGTTTAAATCTGCTCTTCTTCCTAATTTATATGCATAATATCCTGCAGCTCCTATCATTGCAGCATTATCTGTACAATATTTTAAATTAGGTATTGTTAAATTTATTTTATTTAAAGCACATATTTTTTTAAATTCATCTCTTATTCCAGCATTTGCAGATACTCCACCAGCTATTATAAGATTATCACAATTATATTCTTTTAGTGCTTTTATTGTTTTTTTAGTTAGTATTTCTATAACTTTATTTTGAAATGAACAAGCAAGATTTTCTTTTACTATTTCATTTCCTTTTTGGGCCTCATTATGTTTTAAATTTATAACAGCGCTTTTTAAACCACTAAAACTAAAGTTATATGTATCATCATCAAGTGGTAGTGGTAATTTATATGTATCTTGTCCTATATGTGCTAATTTATCTACTTTTGGACCTCCTGGATATGGTAAATCTAATACTCTTGCAACTTTATCATATGCTTCTCCAACTGCATCATCTAAAGTTGAACCTACTACTTTAAAATCGTAGTCTTCTTTCATATAAACTAATTCAGTATGTCCTCCACTTATAACTAGTGCCATTAAAGGAAATTCCATAGGTTTTTCTAAATTATTCGCATATATATGACCTGCTATATGATGTACTGGAACAAGTGGCTTATCATAAATATAAGCTAGTGTTTTTGCTGCTTGTAATCCTATAAGAAGTGATCCTATTAATCCTGGACCATATGTTACTGCTATCGCATCTATATCTTCCATATCAAGCCCTGCCTTTGTTAATGCTTCTTCTATTACCATAGTAATATTTTCTATATGCATACGACTAGCTATTTCAGGAACAACTCCACCATAATTAGCGTGTGTATCCATTTGAGTTAATACGACATTTGAAATAACATCATGTCCATTTCTTATAATTGCTACACTTGTTTCATCACAACTTGATTCAAATGCTAAAATACATACATCTTTCATTTTACTCATCCCTTACCATCAAATAGGCATCTTCATTTTCATAGTAATTTTTTCTTGTTGTTACTATTTTAAAACCATATTTTTTATATAAATTAATTGCTTCTATGTTTTTTGTATTTACTTCTAACGAAATATTATTAGCTTTTTTTAATAGTTCTTCCATAAGTAAAGAAGCAATATGTTTATTTCTATATTCTTTTAATACCCCTATATATTCTATTTCACATCTATCATATATTAAATCATATATTAAAAATCCTAGTACTTTATCTTCTTCATATACTAAAATATTAGAATATATATTTGTTTTTAATTCTTGATTAAATATTTCTTTAAATTCTTTTTCTATATAGCTTTTATCTTTAACTATTTTTATCATTTTTTTCTTCAGCCTCTGTTCTTTTTAAATAAACAGGATTTACCATATGAGGATTTAATGGTTCATCATTCATATGTTTTTTTACTACTTTAGTTATATTGATATCAGGAATATTAGTATCAAAATCAAAATTATCATAACTTAAATAAGTTATTTTTTTATCTTCTAATTTTTTCTTTAAATCACTTAACAATATATATTCATCTTTAAATATATTATTTAATTCTTTATCATAACATCCTGCATATACATATCCTCTTCTAGCATCTACTAATGAACAAATATTATCATCCATATCTACTGATGCCATTACTTCTAAAGAAGAAACAGGAATTATATCAATTTTAAGTGCCCAAGCTATCGTTTTAGCCACTGTAACACCTATTCTAATACCAGTAAATGATCCAGGTCCTACACTTACATATACCCTATTTAAATCGTTAATTTTAGTATTATTTTTACTTAATAATTCTTTTATAGATGGAAGTAATTTTTCTGATAAATCATTATCATTAATAAATTTCATCTCATCTATTAAATTAAGGTCTTCTAAAAGACCTATAACTATTTGTTTATTACATGTATCAATAAAAAGAGAAATCATAGAACAGCCTCACATAATTCCTCGTATTTTTCACCAATAGGTTCAAAAATCAATAATCTTTTATTTTCATCTAATACTCTAAATTTAACATTTAATCTTTCTTTTGGTAAATAATCTTTAATAGTTTCAGACCACTCTATTACAACAACTCCACCTTTATGAAAATATTCTTCTACACCAATATTTTCAATATCACCATCTAATCTATATACATCCATATGATATAGTGGTAATTCACCAAAATATTCTTTAATTATTGAGAATGTTGGCGAAGTAATACTTTCTTTAATACCTAATGCATTAGCAATACCTTTTGTAAAAACAGTTTTACCACTACCTAGTTCTCCATCTAAACATATTATCATATTTGGAAACTTTTCTGATTCAAAATTTTGAGCTATTTCAATTGTTTCCATTTCTGAATGTGTTGTAACCTTGTATTCCATTTTATCACCTACTTAATTATAGCAAAAAAAAAAGTATTAATAAATACTTTTGAAAACAAAAAAAAAATTATTGGCAACGTCCTATCTTAGCATACACTATTGTCGGCGCTAAAGTGCTTAACTTCTGTGTTCGAGATGGGAACAGGTGTATCCACTTTGCTATCGTCACCAATAAACTAGAGAGAAATAATTCTCTGAAAACTAAGATAATGTGCTCTATATTCATCAACAAAAATCAGATGATTAAATCTTCGTACTATTAGTACTGGTCAGCTCAACATGTCGCCATGCTTCCACCTCCAGCCTATCAACCAGATAGTCTTTCTGGGTACTTATTTCACGAAGAAGGGAAAACTCATCTTGAGGTTGGCTTCACGCTTAGATGCTTTCAGCGTTTATCCATTCCATACATAGCTACTCTGCACTGCCACTGGCGTGACAACAGATACACCAGAGGTATGTCCATTCCGGTCCTCTCGTACTAGGAACAGCTCCTCTCAATTTTCCTACGCCCACGACGGATAGGGACCGAACTGTCTCACGACGTTCT
>CAMOVA010000065.1 GCA_946626905.1 uncultured Bacillota bacterium
CTATATGTTTAATATCTTCAAATATTTTTTCTGTATATTCTTTTATTTTATTCATATATTTTCCTCCTCATGTTTTTAAAATATATACCCTATTAAATATATAATCAAATATGTTTTTTTGCTTTTTTGCATAATAAAATAAACAAATTGCTTTAATTTGTTTATTATCATAGAATATCTATATAGTATTAATTGCTAAAAAACAATTTTATAAAAAAACAACTATTTAATAGTTGTTTTCTTACTTGTTACTTGTACTTCTATATAAGTTCTTCCATCACTTACTTCAATTTCAGAACCATCTAAATATGTATATTTAGTTTTAGCTTTTCTATTTGCTTTACTCCATTTAATTGGTACAGCTTTACCATTAGTTATATAATATCCATTACCACTACCTATTGTATGTAAATCCCAGTAATAATGATCATCACACATCTTATAAGTTATTTTTTCAACAATGATATTTTTTGTAGTAAATTCTTCTTTTGTATTATAATCTTTTGCTACTTTTCCATTTACTACTCTTGTATACATTTTTGTATCAGGATTATAAGTAAATCTAGTAACAATATTACCATATGGAAGAGTTATATCTGTAGCATTCATAACTCCTTCTTTATTTGTTAAATCAACATCAGATACATTATATTTAAGTAATACTGTATTGTCTGATTCTTTTTTATACTTTCTATTATTGTAAGCAAAATCTTTTAATCTAGATATACTTGTATAAGCAGTATGCTCACTTGCTAAATGTTCTGGATTTTTTCTCCAGAAAGGTTTTGAATGAACCATACCATTAATATAATTAATAGCACCTGACTCTAATTGACCTTGTGCATAATGGCTATATCCATATGCTACAAATATAGCATCACTTTCAAGTGAAAAATCAATGAAATTATGTCTAGCACTTCTAATTGTTCCTATAGTTAAATCATCAGTGTCTTTATATAAAGCTAGTAATCTAGATGTAGATCCTTCTGTTGGAAGTTCATAAACAATGTATGCTTTATTTAATCCTGTTTGAACTTTAACAGCTACAGGGGTATTGTTAATACTTATAGCAAATGGTCTTGTTTTTGAATTAACATCTATTATATCTACTTTTTCTTTTGGTATTTCTTTTTCTTGTGTTTTTGCTTTTTCATTTTTAGCTTTTTTAGCAGGTTTTTTAGTTAACTTAACAACAAGTATAACTACTAAAAATATAATTAATATAAACGCTAATAAAGCAACCGCAATTTTCTTTTTACTTAACTTTCTCATATAATCACCTATCCTATATACAATTATATCATTAAGTTAGATTTAAAACAATTAAAAAAAGAATAAAAATTATTTATTCTTTTTTACAACTATTTCATCAGATTCAACTTCTTTATTTCTATTTTCATCAATTCCAAGCTTATTATTTATTTTCTTTTTAGCTTTTCTAAAATAGATACCAAAGAAAGCACCAATAGCTATAACAATACCAGCTATTGCTTGAATTGCATATGTCATTACTGATGGATCTATATATAAAATCATTTTGATCTCCTTTCTTTTATTTTATTTTGAATAGCTTCAATAATATAATCTGCTCCAACTTCTGCACTATTTCCTAAATTGTAAACATATTCTTTTACTAATTTAGAAATATCTTTTTTATACTTATCACTTGAATCTAAAACACTTTTTATTGTTTTATCAATTGTTTTTATATCTTTTAATTTAACTACTTTACCAATTTTTTCTCTAGCCCATATATTAAATGGTTCAATATCTATTTTCTTATAATCAGGATTCATAACTTTCATTGGTGTATCAATAAATATTACTGGTTTATTAGTAGTAAATGCATATTCAAAAGCTATACCTGACCAATCTGTTATTATTAAATCTGCATTAAATACTGTATCATTTGATGAAAAATCTGTTTGAATTACAATATTTTTACTATCTTTATAATCCTTTTTCATTTGTTCAAATTTTTCTTTCATATGTCTTACATGTTGTGGATGAGGTCTAACAATAACTTTATAATCAGAACCTTTTGTCGCATCTAATATATCTTCTAAGCATAAATCTATAATATTATCTTTTTGCCATGAAGGTGCGATTAATACAGTTTTTTCTTTTCTTGTTTTCTTATTTTCTTTATAATCACTAATCATATCATCAAGTAGTGGGAATCCACAATCAAATATTTTTCTATTTTTAATTTTATATAATTTATTAATTGCTTCTTCCTCTTCGTGTTGATGTTTACCAGTAACAAATACTGTATCAAAGTGATTTGTACATCCTGTTCTCATTGTTAAGTTTGTACTACCTTGATCATGAGGAACAAATATATACTCTATATCTTTTCTAATATAACTACGTTTTATATGGAAGTTTTGTAAATCTGGCATTGTCATAACAACAACATCCGCATCCATTTTCATCATTAGCGTAATTAATTTTTTCTCTTCAATATAATAAGCTTTTATTCTATCGTTTTCTTTTTCTAACTTAAATATATTATCATTATAATCACTTGTAATATAGTGAATAACAATATTAGTATTTTCTAAAATATATTCGATCATTGATTTATAATACTTATAAAAACCATTTGATTCAGAATAAAATACTAAATGTTTATTTACTACTTTAAAGAATTTTTTATAATCTTGTTTTTCACGTCTTATTTGTTCTTTTGTACGTTTATTCTTTTTATTTAAATCTTTTAGTTTTTGTAATTCTTTATTAGTCCTATCTAATTCTTCATAATCAACATACTTTTTAGGATTAATAAATATATTAAGTAACCATTGTTGTAAAACAGCAAATAAATTACTTATTGTCCAGTATAGCGCTACTCCTGCGACTACAAATGCTCCTAAATAAAGTGATAATCCTACAGATAAAACTAACATTCCATATTTATTCATATTAGATTGTTCTGCTTGTAAAACATTCATTTTATTTTGACCAATACATAGTATTAAAGCACTCAACCCAGCTATAATTGGAATTAAATAAGCAATACCTTTTTCTTCAGTTGCTACCCAACTTAAATCAAATCCTAAGAAAGATAATTTCAATTCTTTAATATCTTTTATTTCATCTTTTGAAATAACTTTACTATATTCTTTTATATTTTTATTAGCTTTAATTTCTTTAACAACTTCTACTTCTAATGAAGAAGAGTCTTCCGATAAATCTTTATTATTCTCTAATACAATATTTGTTAAATTATCTTTAGTAGTATTTTTAACATTTAGAATATGAGTTAAAGGTTGATTAATTACTTTAACTAATCCTAACAATAATACTATTTGAATAACAAGTGGTATTAAAGAAGCAAAAGCATTATACTTTTCTTTTTTATAAAGTTTTGCTTGTTCATCAGCTATTTTATCTTTATCACCAAAATAATCTATTTTTATATTATTAATTGCTGGTTGCATCTTTACCATTTTAATAGAATTCTTTTGAACCCATATTGAAAGAGGTAATAATACAAACTTACTAATTAAAGTAAATAAGATAATTGCTATTCCATAATTATTAATTATAGAATAACAAAATCTCATTATATCTCCTAAAATGTTAACTAACATAATCTGCTCCTATCTATTGTATTCTTTTCCTGT
>CAMOVA010000066.1 GCA_946626905.1 uncultured Bacillota bacterium
AAGCAATATTTGAAAACAATTGATTTTTAAAAACTAATATATTTAATATTAAAATATCCGCTTTTAAAATGTTACTAGATAATAGTTTTAATATCATATTATTCTTTAATAGTGAATATATAAATATTTTTCGAAAAATCTCGGCTCAATACACATTAAAGAAATTCTAATTTAATAAAATGAGCCTCTTTCACTCAGACCCTCTGCGCTACGCTTGAGTACCGTGAACATCCCTCATTTTATTAAATAAGAATTTCTAATAATGCTCCAATCGCATTCGATTTGTTCTTAAAATATTTATATATTCACTATTAGAGAGTATATCTAGAGTTAAAATATTATATATAACCTTAAAACATTGAAAAGGAGTGAGTATAAAAATGAAATTAAGCATATTAACAGCTACGTATAATAGAGCAAATTATTTGCCAAAACTATATGAAAGTATTAAAGAAAATTTAAAATATAATATAACTCCTGAATGGATTATTGTAGATGATGGATCAACAGATGATACTAAAAATATAGTACAAAGCTTTATAGATGAAAATAAAGTAATTATAAAATATTTATATCAAAAAAATAATGGTAAAATGTCAGCAATAAATGAAGCGGTAAAAATGGCAACAGGAGATTTAATTGTTGATTGTGATTCTGATGATTGTTTTACAAATAATAGTTTTGAAATTATAGAAAAAAATTCAGAAAAACTTTTACAAAATGAAGAACTATATGGATTAGTTTTTCTAAAAAGTGAAGAAAATGGGAAAATCAGTGGAAAAGAATTTTCTCAAAAAGAGCATATAACATCTATGTTTGATTTGTATTTTAAAGAAGATATTGGTGGAGAAAAAATAATTGTTTATAATAGTAAAATTAGAAAACAGTATTCACATCAATTAGAGCATAATGAAAAATTTATTACAGAAGCAAGAATGTACCATAAAATGGATGAAAAATATAAATTACTTGCTATTAATGAAGTTATAGAACAAGGAAGCTATATAGAAGATGGATATACAAAAAATATCAACAAAACTTTTAAAGAAAGTCCTTATGGGTACCATATGTATTTTAAAGAATTAATGCAGAAGGATATGAAAGGTGTAAAATTTTCGAAAAGAATATATGCAATAAAGCATTATATTTTATTTAGTTATTTGACAAAAAATAAGTTTAATGCTAAGCTAATTAAAGATAGATTAAATAGATTATTATATATCATTCTATATTTACCAGGGAGAATTAAAAGCAAAAGGTTTTAGAAAAAAGTGGGATGTGAGATGTGAGAAGTTGGAGGTCGGATGTCGGAGGTAGGAAGTCAGAGGTCAGAGGTCAGAAATACGAACTCATTTAAATATAATTAAATAAGATATTAATTATAAAAATAATAATTTATGAAAGGAGAAAAAAATATGTTAACAGAAATTTTAACTTTTTTAGGTGCAATGATAATTTTATTTGTAATTTTAAAAGTAATATCTTTACCTATAAAAATTATAATAAAATTATTAATTAATGCTCTTATTGGAGGAGTAGTATTATTTTTAATTAATCTAACTGGATTAATTACACTTAATATTACATGGATAACAGCATTGATTGTTGGATTTTTAGGAATACCAGGGGTAATAATTGTAATATTAATGTATTTCTTTTCGTAAAGTCGTAAAGATATCAACAGGTGATTTAATTATTGAATTATATCATAATTAGTGACAGATTTAATAAAATTTTATATACTATTATATATTTAAATGATAATTTGATAATAATAATTAAATATTTAAATATACAGATATTAAAAGATGATTTTTGTAAAGGGGATTAAAAAATGGAGTTTAATAATGTTTTTTCTGCACTACATCATAATATACCATTAAGGAAAGAGTTAAATGATAAAATATGGAAATTAAGAGAAGAACTTAATAGGGCTACAGAAACTTACCCAGTTGTAATAGAACTGATAGAAGCAGATATTAATAAATTAATGGATTTATTAATAGCAGAAGCAGAGAAATTAAGTGAAATAGATACACTTGAAGAAGATTTAGAAAATTTGTATGATATAAGAAGTTTATGCAGTAGAAAAGAAGAACAAAAAGGAAAAGCATATAAGGAAGATCAACTAATGTACTTATGTACTGAAAGATATCATTATCCTAATATTAAAACAAGGGAAGATTTAGATTATAGAATAGAATATTTAGAAAATTTAAAAAAAAATAAAAGAGAGAGATTCTATGATGTGGTTACTAGAATTAATGAGCTTGGTTCTGAAATAAATCAACTTCCAGATGATAATGAATCTTCTAAAGTAAAAGGAATTAAAATTGGAGCTATACGATTAAAGTTAATTAACAATCAATTACGAGATAAAGTATATCCAGAGGATAAATTATTATTAGCAGATATAGATGATAATCAAATTGAGATGGTAAAAAAATATAGATTCTATAAAGATGGTGACAGTTTAAAAGATTATATATATGATTTAGCTCATAGAGAACCACTTGGTGTATTATTTTCTTATGGAGAAAGAGATGATAATTATATTCAATTGAGAAAGCGAAAATGTTTTAAATTATTTAAAGATATAGAATTATACATCAATCCAATTAGTGATTATTTTGATGGAAAAAAGTCTTCTAAAGGATATAATGAGTTTAAAAAATTTATAGAAAGATGGAAGAAATGTCAAAAAGAATATATAATTAGACATGCATATGTTAAAGCTACAGAAGAACTTTATAGTCTTAAAGATGATATATTGAATTTTACAGGATTTACTAATGAAGAGATGATAGGAATATTAGAACAATATTATAATAGAATGAAAGATGAATGTTCTTTAATAATAAGACAAGATCATGGAACATATGAAAGTCTTAATGAACGAGAACTTAAAAGACTTAAAGTTGATTTATTACATTGTACAAGTCCATATAGTTTTGAAGAAAAAATAAATAGTGAACAACAGATTTCACAAAGCGAGTTTAATAGAGTTTTGATAAATTTAGTAAATTATTTTGGAAGAACTATATTGTTAAAAGAAAAGACAAAAATAGAAGGAAATAGAGGACAGAGAAATTTAAAAGATCAAGGATTTATTATGGGTAATCCAACGATAGTAGAAGTTATGAAATATGACGATAGAAAAAAAGCTTATTGTCCAACAATAAGCCAATTAACGTCTGAGGCATTACATGATTTTACTTATGGAGAAGCAATTTATATAAAACCTCCAAGTGAAAATGATAGTGAAATTGGTATTAATGAAGAAGAACAAGAAGGGACAAATTAATATGGGAATTAGTATAGTATACAAAAGAGCATATAGTGAACTATTGGAAATAATCAAATATTTACCATTAAATGAATATGAGCAGATTCCTAAGAGAAAAATTGATTTTTATGAAAGAAATAAAGACCAATCTTACAATTTTAAATATAATCCTGAAAAAAACTTAAAAGAACAAAATGTATTAAGAGAAACAAAAGCATTAATAGTAACTTTATTTAGTGATGTATTTGCAACTGAAGAACAAAAAGAAAAATTAAAAATAGTACTTGCTCAAA
>CAMOVA010000067.1 GCA_946626905.1 uncultured Bacillota bacterium
TATTAAAAAATGAGAGAAAATGATGAAAAAGATATTTTAAATGATTCTGAAAAAAGTGGGCCATTCTCCCAAAATTCTTTAAATGAAAATTTAATTGAAGTAAACCAAGCTGAAGTAGTTCAAGTAAAAAAACCAGGCTTTTGTGATAATTGTTTCTATACAATATTTCCATGTTTCCGCCATGTTGATACAAATAGAAGAAGGAAAGTTTATCTAAGAGATATTCAAAATAATGTAACAGAATGGTCAAATAAAGAAGAAAATAATAAATATAGTATTTTATTTTTCTTACCAGTTGTATTTTTTAATCAATTTCGTCAATTTGGTAATTTTTTTTATTTAATAATGACAATAACCCAATTTTTTGATGCCTTAAAAGTAGGTTTTTTATTCACATATTTATCTCCATTATTAATGGTTGTTATATTTTCAATGCTTAAAGAATTATATGATGATATTAAACGTAGGATTCAAGATAAAATAACTAATTCAACAAAGGTGACTGTACTTATAAAAAATGAACAAGGAAATAATGCTGTTAGAACTGATAAAGCAGCTGCAGATTTAGAAATTGGTGATATTATAGTATTAACAAAAGATTCAAGAGTTCCTGCAGATATTATTGTTTTAAAAACTTTTAATGAATCAAAAGATAATCAAGCATTTATAAGAACAGATCAATTAGATGGAGAAACAGATTGGAAATTAAGAAAAGCACCTGGAATAACACAGGAAAAAAGTGATGATAATTTAGTTAATTTAGATGGATTTATACAATATGAACCTCCTTCTAAATTAATATATAATTTTGAAGGAGTAATTCAATTTAGAGATAATGAAGGATGGAAAAAAGAACCATTAAATTTGGAAAATACTATGTGGGCAAGCACAGTTGTTGCTTCTGATAAAATTATTGGTATTATAATATATACAGGTAAAGAAACTAGAGCTAGAATGAATTCTTCTGTACCAAAATTAAAAATAGGAATTTTAGATCAAGAATTAAATAAATCTAATGTATATTTGTTTATTATTATGTTTATTATATCTTTATTACTAGCTTCTTTAAAAGGCTTTTCGTTAAATTTTCTCATCACTTTTTTTAGATTTATAGTACTATTTTGTGCTATTATACCTATTGCTTTAAGAGTTAATTTAGATGTTTCAAAAACATGGTTTTCTTTTGTTATTTCAAAAGATGAAGAAATACCTGAGACAATTGCAAGAAATAGTACAATTCCTGAAGAATTAGGTAGAATATCATATATTTTTAGTGATAAGACTGGAACTTTAACTAAAAATGAAATGATATTTAAAAAAATATCATTAGAAACTGAACATTTTGGAGAAGAAAATTTTCAAGAATTAAAAGAAATATTAGATGAAGAATGCCAAAATTGTGATGCACCTTTATTTGATTTAATTAATTTACAAAATATAAATACTAATAGTGTTAATAGTAATAGTAATAGTTTATCAAGTAGTAATAATGATGTTATGCCTGATAATATGAGTAATGAAGATAATTTAATTTCAACAAGAAAAATAGCAAAAAGAGTTCGTAGAACAAAAGGTAAAATAGTTAGAGATACAATAACAGCTATGGTTTTATGTAATAATGTTACTCCAACTGAGACAGGATATCAAGCATCATCTCCAGATGAAGTAGCATTAGTAAAATTTGCAGATACATTAAAAATGAAATTATTTTATAGAACAGATAAAGAAATAAAAATAAAAGATTGTGCTGATAATATTGAAGAATTTGAAGTTTTAGCTAATTTTCCATTTTCTTCTGATACTAAAAGAATGGGAATAATTTTAAAAAATAAAAAATATGGACATATAATATATTATTTAAAAGGTGCAGAAAATGTAATGATGAAATTTGTAAAAAAAGATTATATTGGATATATAAAAGAAAATGCAGAAAATTTAGCTGTTAAAGGTTTAAGAACTTTAGTTTTAAGTCAGAAAATTCTTTCACAAGAAGAATTTGATAAATGGAATATAGAATATCAAGAAGCTTTATCAAGTATGGATAATAGAAAAGAGAAAATAGCTGAATCTGTATCAAAATTGGAAAATAATATGGACTTTTTGTGTGTCACAGGTGTAGAAGATTTATTACAAGATGAAGTTGCTACTACAATTGATAATTTAAGAAATGCAGGTATGAAAGTATGGATGTTAACTGGAGATAAAGTTGAGACTGCAACTTGTATCTCAATTTCAGCTGGTATAAAATCTAAAAATCAAAAAATATTTACAATAAGATATGATGATTTAGCAGATTATGATGAAAAAGATAACAATGAAAAGAGAATAAAAAAATTAAAAGAATTATTTATAGAATATAATAAAAAAATTATTAATGAACCACATTTATTTATTATTGATGGTGATTCATTAGATTTATCACTAAAATTTTGTGAAGAAGAATTTTTTAAAACTGCAATGCAAGCTTTAAGTGTAGTATGTTGTAGATGCTCTCCAACTCAAAAAAGAATAATAGTTAAAACAATTAAAAAATATACAGATGCAAGAACTGCTGCAGTAGGCGATGGAGGAAATGATGTAGCAATGATCCAGGAAGCTGATGTTGGTATTGGTATTGTTGGAAAAGAAGGACTACAAGCTTCCTTAGCAGCTGATTACAGTATCAAAGAATTCAAAACATTAAGTGGATTATTATTATGGTGGGGAAGAATAGCTTATAAAAATACTAGTACTGTAGCTAATTTTGTCATCCATAGAGGTTTAATTATTTCTTTTAATCAATTTATTTTTAGTTTAATTTTTTATTATAATGCTGTTGCTCTTTATAATGGAATGTTAAGTTTTGGCTACAGTACTATTTTTACTTGTCTTCCTAGTATAAGCATTCTTCTTGATAGAGATGTTGACAGAAAAAATGTTATTAAATTCCCAAATTTATATCAGATTTTATTAAAAGGCAGAGAACTTAATTTTAAAAACTTTTTATGGTGGTTGTTTAAAAGTATATATCAATCTATGATTATAATGTTCGGTTCTGTTTTTATGTTTGAAAATATATTTTTGAATATTGTTACAGTATCATTTACTGCATTAATTTATTTAGAAATTTTAAATGTTTATATGGAAATAAAAAAATTTCATAAATTTATGATTTTTGCTTTAATTTCAACTTTTCTTGTTTATACTTTAACACTTTTATTATTGCCATCTTATTTAGATGTTAAAATCTTGGATATTTTGACATTAGCAAAAATAGGAGTTTTAGCTATATTTGCTTGGGCACCATTTTATGTCACCAATAAATTAAAGACATTATGTTTCCCTGAAACTATAGAAAAATTAAATAAAGCTTAATATTTGGTATTAAAACTATTAATAAAAATATAATTAGTATAGACAAGTAAATAATTAGGAAATTTAGTTGTAACTAAATATTAATATAATATATTTATTTATTATATTATTTTAAAAATTAAGATAAGTTCAATTTTATTAATTAAAGAGGTTAAAATATTTAATTTTAGATAATTGGGGATTGGGGATTGGGGATTGGGGATTGGGGATTGGGGATTGG
>CAMOVA010000068.1 GCA_946626905.1 uncultured Bacillota bacterium
AAAAATATATTATACTGTCATAGGTGGTAAGATGAAGCCTAGTGTGGATAAAATGATAGTATTTTTTAGTGCTCTTTTTTTAAGTTTTATGCTTGGATTTTATAGCTCAAGAATGTTTTATTTTTATAAAAATGAGCATAAAAAAGTTGCTAAAGCAGATAACTTAATTGAGTATATTAAGAATCAAAATATTAATAAAAAGAACTTATTTATTGATAACAAAAAATACATTTTTAAAAATGATACAAAAGATAATTATTTGTATTATTGTGGATTAATGTATAGAATTTTATATTTAAATAAAGATAGTATAGTTGTTATTACAGATAATGATATAACAAAGTTAAAATATGGTGAAAATAACATAGAAAAATGGTTAAAAGAAAACTATACTGTTAATTTAAAAAAAGAATATTTAAAAAATACGCAAGTAAATTTAATTGATAAAAAAACATTTACTTTAGTTGGGCAAAAATCTTATATAATAAAAGATGATTTCTGGGGTAAGGATGGCTTAGTTGTAACTAAGAATGGTTTAACAAAGTCACAAACAAAATCAGAATTTTTAGGTGTAAGACCTATTATAACTCTTAAAAATATAAAATATCTAAGAGGTAATGGTAGTGCTTCTAATCCATATATAGTAGAAGAAAAAACACCTAGTATAATGAATGATTTATATATTGGTGAATATCTAAAATATAATAATAACTTATTTAGAGTTGTAGATAAAACAAATGCTGGAGTTAAAGTTGTATCAGTTAATTCAGTTGGTAAGCATACTTTTTCGCGTTACCATAATAATTTTAATTTGACATACTTTGGTGATTTAGCGTTCTATTTAAATAAAAACTATATTAAGAATGTTAATACTAATGATTTAGTTCAAGTTAATTGGTATACAGGAATGTATGAAGATGATTATAAAACAACATATAACAATAAATTCTATGGATATATTGGTATTTTACGAGTAGGAGACTATTTTGTCAGTGATATTAAAAATTCATTTTTACTAACTAAAAAAGATGATAAGATATATTCTATAGATAAGAATGGTGCTTTGTTCTTAGATGATATAGGGACAAACCTAGATGTTTATCCATCGTTTGTATTTAGAAAAAACATTAAAATTAATAAGGGTGAAGGAACTAAAACAAATCCTTATATAATAGGTGGTTAAAATGTATAAAGTAAGTAAAAAATTAGTAATAACAATGATAGTGTTAGATATAATAGCTGTATTTTGTTTATTATTAGCTTATGGGCCTAATAAGAAATTTAAAAACTTTTTAGTTACAACAGCTATGGCTACTATGAATCATAAATATTTGGCTCGTACAATTTATAGCGAAAAAACTATAAATCAAGTATTAAAAGAAAATACTATTGTTGAACTAGATGAAGATATAGATTTAGATGCTATTAAAATAGGAACATATCAAACAAGTAATTTTGAAACTAAAGAAGAAAAACAAGTGTTAAAGAAAAATAAAGGTAATGATTTATATAAAAGTTTCAAATTTAAAGAGTCTGGTAAAACATATTATATAACTGTAGTTTATGATCCTTCTAAGATTTCTTTGGAACTAGCTTCTAAACCAGGTGTAGTTGGTGAAACAGTAAAAACTATTGTAAAAAATAGTGGTGGTGTAGTTGGTATAAATGCTAGTGGTTTTGAAGACTTAAATGGAAATGGTAATGGAGCTCGTGCTACAGGTAATGTTATAAAAGATGGAAAAGTAGTATGGCATGGAAAAAATAGTCGTTGGGGTAAAGGATTAATTGGATTTAATAAAGATCATAAATTAGTTTTAACAAAAGATACACCAACTGAAGCTATTAATAAAGGAATGATGGATGCTGTAACATTTGGACCTTTCCTAATAATAAACGGAAAAGAATCAACAGTTTTTGGTAATGGTGGAACAGGTGCACATCCAAGAACTGTAATAGCTCAAAGACAAGATGGTATAGTATTATTTATTACAATTGATGGAAATGGTAGTAAGTATGGATATAGAGGTGGAGCAACTTATTCTGAAATGATAGAAGTTTTAAAACGTTATAAAGCTTATAATGCTGCTAATTTAGATGGTGGAGCTTCAAGTATTTTGATTATTAATAATAAAATAATAAATAATCCAGTTGGATATGGAGCGACTGGTGAAAGAAGACATCCAAATGCATGGGTAGTTAAGAATTAGTTTTTCTAATTCTTTTTATTTTGTAAATTTTATGTTATACTATATTTGATAATAGGAGGGGATAATGTGATACTAAGAAAACCATATCGTATATTAATTAAAAACTTTAAATTAATTCACTTTATTTTGGGTATATGTAGTGCATATCTTTTATCCAAAACACTTAATTTAATGAACTTTTTTAATGAGTATCAAACAAGTTCTGAAACAATTATAAGTGCTGGAACAAGTAATAAATATTTTTCGGGATTGTTTATAGGATTATCATTGTTAGTGTTTTTTGGATCTATAATAATACTTATAATAATGCAACTTAAGAAAAAACCTGTATTATTTTATATTGTTAATATAATTGCTTATATAATTATAGCTATTATTTATATCTATGATAATTCAATTATTAAAACTTTAGAGTTACATATACTAGGTGTTCAAACTATTAAGTTTGCTAGTGATTTAACAACTATATGCTTTATAACACAATTATTTAGTACAATAATGTTATTTACTAGAGCAATTGGTTTCAGTTTAAAGAAATTTAATTTTGCTAGTGATCTAGAATTAGATATTGATGAAACTGATAATGAAGAATTTGAATTTGATATTGATTATGATAGTAATAAAACTAAAAGAAATTTTAAAAGAATCATAAGAAATTTAAAATATTCTTATGCAGAAAATAAGGTTTTATATATTATAATTTTAGTATTTTCTATTTTATTAGTAGGAGCTTTTATCTATGTGTATAGAAATGTTATTCATAAAGTATATAAAGAAAATACAGTTATAAATACTGAAGATACATCTTTAGTAATAACAAAATCTTATATAACAAATACTAACTATAAAAATGAAATTGTAACAGATAATTATTTAGTTGTAGTACAAGCGGGAGTTAAAAAAACAACATATAAAAATATTAAATTTAAAACAGCTGATTTTATATTAAAAATAGGTGATATTAATTATCATGTTACTAATAAATATAGCGATGCTATAAAGGATTTAGGCGTTAATTATAATGGAGATCCACTATCGGATAATTATAAAAAATATTTATTTGTGTTTGAAATACCAAAATCACAAATAAATAAAAAAATGTTAATAAAATATTCCTCTAAAAAAATCAAACTAAACCCTTCTAAATTTGATAAAGGAGTAGTTTCGTCGGGAAATTTAAAAAGTGATTTAATAATTAGTAATCAAAGTTATTCTAATTTAAAACTAAATATATCTTCTTATGAGATTGCAGATAAAATAAAAGCTAATTATCAAGTATGTTATTCAAGTAATGACTGTGCTAATAATTATGAATATATAGTTCCAACACTAAC
>CAMOVA010000069.1 GCA_946626905.1 uncultured Bacillota bacterium
TATTAATATTTCTTAAAGAAATTATTAATATAAATGTATTAATTGCTTCTTGCATTTCTTTTGTAAGTGCAACTTTTATTAATTTTATTTTAAGTGTTAGTTTTGTTTTTGAAACAGAAAATAAAAAGAAGAAAATAATTGTATTTTTTATATTTAGTTTATTCGCACTAATACTAACTGAAGCAATAATGTTTATAGGTATAAAAGTGTTAGATTATAGAATAGTAAAAATAGTAGCTACTATTATAGTAATGTGTTTTAATTTTATTACTAGAAAATTGTTTTTAGAAAGCAAATAGTATGCTTATTATCATTGAAAAATATGTAGAAAAATGTTATACTTTATGTATGACATTTTTTTAAGGAGTTATAAAATGAGAAAGAAATCTGTAAAAAAGAATTATGTATATAATATGTTATATCAATTATTAATCATAATGTTACCAATTATAACAACTCCATACTTAGCAAGAAGATTAGGAGCACATGGTAATGGTATATATGGTTATACAATTTCAATAGTAACATATTTTATTTTGTTTGGATCTTTAGGTATTAATATGTATGGGCAAAGAGAAATTGCTTATGCTCAAAAAGATAGAGAACTAAGAAGTAAAAGATTTTGGGAATTAATAATAATTAAGGCTATAACTATGTCTATTTCAGCTTTAACTTTTTATGTTTTCTTTTGTAACGGTAGATCTTATTCTGCATATTATAAAATATTATTATTAGAAATGCTTGCGAATGTTATTGATATTTCTTGGTTTTATCAAGGAATGGAAGATTTTAAAAAGACAGTTATAAGAAACTTTATTGTAAAAATAATAAGTGTTATATGTATTTTTACTTTTGTAAAAACACATGCAGATTTATCAAAATATTTATATATATATGTATTTAGTACTTTATTTGGAAGTTTATCTTTATGGTTTGGATTAGGAAAATATGTTGAAAGACCAAAAAAATTAAAATTTGTTTATCATATTCCATTAATAATATCTATGTTCATTCCACAAATAGCTATTCAAATATATACTGTATTAGATAAAACTATGATTGGATTTATCTTACAAGATATGAATGAAGTAGGATATTATGAACAATCACAAAAAATAATTAAAATATTACTTACAATTATAACAGCCGTGGGGACTGTTATGATGCCTAGAATTGCGAATTGCTATGCTGAAGGGGATAAGAAAAGAATAAAAGCATACATGAGAAAAACATTTAATTTTATTTTCATGTTGGCTTTCCCATTAATGTTTGGAATAATGATTGTAGCTAAAACATTTTCTCCATTATTCTTTGGACCAGGGTATGATAAAGTACCTTTATTAATGAGTATTTTAAGTTTAATTATATTATTCATTAGTATGAGTAATGTAACAGGAACACAGTTCTTACTTTCGACAAAAAGACAAAAAGAATTTACTATATCTGTAGTGATTGGCGCTTTAGTAAACTTTGTGTGTAATCTAATACTAATCAATTTATTTAAATCATACGGAGCAGCAATTGCTACTGTAATAGCTGAATTTACTGTAACAGCTGTTCAATTATATTTTGTTAGAAATGATTTTGATATTAAAGAAATATTAAAATCATCTAAAAATTATTTATTCTCAGCATTAATTATGCTTGTTGTTTGTGTTTTAATTAGCAAGATAATGGTTGGTAGAATGACTTTAATTATTACGCAAGTGGTAGTTGGAGGATTAGTTTACTTAGGAGTTTTAGCATTCCTAAAAGATAAATTATTAAGATATATTATTAGATTAGTAACAAGAAAAGCAAAAAAAATAATTAAAAAATAAAAGGTGGTATGTTTTGTGAAGAAGTTAATTCCAGCATATGTAATTAGTTTTGTACTAATTTTTATGCTTTGTTTATATGAACCAATTACAATGTATATGTTGAACTTTCATGATTTTTGGTTTGATTTATTTATAATAATAAAACCTTTACTTTTAACAGCATTGGTATTATTTGTAGTACTATCTTTAATATTTACTGGAATATATTTTGCTAATGAAAAGATTAGTAGTAAGCATAATTTCTATAATATATGTTTAATTGTATTATTTATATGCTTTATATGTACATATATTCAAGGAAATTATATGATAGCAAACTTACCTTCATTAGATGGGAGACATATTAATTGGGATAAATATACTATTCAAAATATTGCTTCTATACTTATGTGGATTATAGTAAGTGGAGTTGTTATATTTTCTTGTATTAAATTTAAAGTAGAAAGTGTTATTAACTCTATTATATATATAAGTATAGCTATATTTTTAATGCTTATGTCTTCTATGGTAGCGTCTATTAGACCTCATTCATGGGATACAAAAGTATTATCTGTATCAACTACAAAGAATTATAATTTAGCTTCTACTGACAAAAACTTCTTTATATTTTTACTTGATGCGGTTGATTCTAGAAAATTTGATCAAGCATTAATCAAAAATAAAAAGGAAGGTGTATTTGAAGATTTCACATATTATAAAGATACAACATCAACATATGGATATACTCGTGATTCAATACCATTTATTTTAAGTGGTAAATGGAATAGAAATAAAACATCATTTGAAGATTATTATAATAATGCTTTAGATAATTCATTACTATTTAATTCTTTAAGTGATAAAGATTATAACATTAATATGTATGATAACGATTTATTTTGGTCAACAAATAAATCAAAAGTTTTATCTAATGTAGTCACATTAAATAGAGATATTAATACAAAAGATTATTTAAAACAACAAACTAAATATGTATTATTTAAATATTTACCATATCCATTAAAAAGATTTTCTAAAATAGAACATTTAGATTTTAATGGTAGTAAAGTACATAATGATTATGAGTTATTTAATTGGGGAGATAAAACTAATTATAAATATATAAAAAATAATGATATAGAAAAAACAGATGATAAGGTATTCCATTTTGTACATATTGAAGGAGCACACGTTCCATTTGATTTAGATGGTAAATTAAAAAAGGTTAATGGTACTTATGAACAAAAAATAGATGCAAGTATCACTGTTATAGAAGCTTATTTAAATAGATTAAAAAAAGCAAATGTATATGATAATTCAGTAATTATAATAATGGCTGACCATGGTTATGGTAAGCAAGTAACTGGTAGACATAATCCAATACTATTTGTAAAAGGTATAGATGAACATCATGATATGATTAGATCTGATATTAAAGTATCATATACGGATCTTAATGATTGTTATACAGATTTACTTGAAAATAAAAAAAGCACAGAATTATTACAAGGTGTAAGTGAATCAAGAGTAAGAAAAATGATATGGTATAGATACTTAAAAGAAAATCATATGGTTGAATATAAACAAACTGGTAAAGCTTGGAATAAG
>CAMOVA010000070.1 GCA_946626905.1 uncultured Bacillota bacterium
TAAATGAAAATTCTTGATTATCAAGAATTTTTATTATATAATAAACGGTATTAAAAGGAGTATGGAATATGAAAATAACAGTTGTAGGAGCAGGATATGTAGGATTATCACTAGCTACATTATTATCAGAACAAAATGATGTGATAATTTTAGATATAGTAAAAGATAAAGTAGAAATGATCAATAAAAGAATAAATCCAATAAGTGATAAGAAAATAGATGAATTCTTTAAAGAAAAAGAGTTAAATTTAAAGGCAACCTTAGATTGTAAAGAAGCTTTTGATTCTCCTGATTTTGTTATAATAAGTACTCCAACTGACTATGATGAAAAATTAAATTATTTTAATACTTCAACAGTAGAAGATTCGTTAACTAAAATAAAAGAATTATGTCCAAATTCTACTATTATTATTAAATCAACTATACCTGTTGGATATACAGAAAAAGTAAAAGAAAAGTATGGGTTAAACAATGTATTTTTTTCTCCAGAATTTTTAAGAGAAGGGAAAGGATTAGAAGATAATTTATATCCTTCTAGAATTGTTATTGGTGATTATACAGATGAAGCAAAGAAGTTTGCTTTAGTTTTAAAAGAATCTTGTTTAAATGAAAATGTAAGAATTATATATATGAGTTCTACAGAAGCAGAAGCTGTTAAATTATTTTCAAATACTTTTTTAGCTTTAAGAATAGCGTATTTTAATGAATTAGATACTTATGCTGAATTAAAGCATTTAAATACAAAAAATATTATTGAAGGTGTTAGTTTAGATCCTAGAATAGGCGATTATTATAATAATCCATCTTTTGGTTATGGTGGTTATTGTTTACCGAAGGATACTAAACAATTACTTTCTAATTATGAAAATGTTCCTCAAAATTTAATAGAAGCAATCATTAAATCTAATGAAACAAGAAAAAATCATATAGCTGAAATGATTTTAGAACAAAATCCTAATACTGTTGGTGTATATAGATTGATTATGAAATCTAATTCTGATAATTATAGATCAAGTGCTATCTTTGATATTATTGATTTATTACGAGCAAAAGGAATAGAAATTATAATATATGAACCAACACTTGATTGTATGATGTATGACAGGTGTCGTTTAGTAAAAGATTTTGATCAGTTTAATGAAGAATCTGATATAGTTCTTGCTAATAGACAAGATGAAAATACTAATAAAATAAAACAAAAAATATATACAAGAGATATCTTTTTAAGGGATTAGTATAAAATTGACATAAAGTAATTGTTATGTTAGAATAAATACCAATTTTAGGGGGAATAACTATGTCTGAAGAAAGAAGAAATAAAATAATAAAAGTAATAGATGGCGAAGTTATTTTAGAAGAACGAACAGAAAAAGAAGTTGAAACAATAAGATATACTGATTGTATTTGTTTTGGCTGTCCTAACGGCGTGTATTGTGATAGAGTATATTATGATAGTGATTCAAGAAATAACTACTATATTGATTCATATGATTATATATTAGATGCCATTGAGTCAGTCGATGAAAACGGTTATTGGGATTACTGCACAGTTACAGGATGTAAAAACTTTAATAAAAAATTACCTAAATCTAAAACGAAAACTTATATAAAGGGTTAGAATTTGACAAATATTTGTTTTTTGTTATAATAAGTGCTGTCATTTTTTGAAAGGGGATTATTATGGAATTAAAAAATGTTTATTTAGTAAAGAAAAATGGTGTAGTAAAAGTTATGAATACATTTGATGATTCAAAAAAAGAAGGAACAAAATGTTTTGGATGTGCCAAAGGATATCCAGGAATGTGTCCAAGAATGGATATAGATAATCAAATGAGAATCGATAAATATGATTTTATCGTTTCAGGTATTCAATCATATGATGAAAAAGGTAAAATGAAAAGATTCATTGTATCAGAATGTTTTGATTATAAAGAAAAAGATAACTCAGGAGAAAAATTAAGTATCAAAGAAAAATCAGAACTTGCTAATTCATTAATGATTGAATATTTTGGAGCAGAAGATATTGATGATGCTATTAGAACTCAAGAAAGATTAGCTAAAGAAGGTAAATTAAAAACTAATACAACAATAGCAGAGCAAAAGAAATTAGTAAAAAAATTAAAAAAATAATTAAAAAATATGTACAAATTGTTTAAAATATGTTAATATTAAATTGCGACAGAGATGTTGCTAAACCATTTAACTTTATTTTTAAAGTTTGAAAAGGCCACTTATGTGGTTTTTTTAGTATAAAAATTCCTAAAATAACTAGTATTTTCAAAGAATATTTGATAAAATATAATGTGAGAGCATGGGAGGAGAACTTATATGAACATAATAAAAAAGATGTTTGATCATGAATATAAAGAATTAGAAAAATTTAAAAAAATAGCAGACAAAGTTGTAGCTCTTGACGAAGAAATGACTAAACTTAGTGATGATGAATTAAAAGCAAAGACTGAAGAATTTAAGAAGAGATTAAGTAAAGGTGAAACTTTAGAAGATATAAAAGTAGAAGCATTTGCAGTTGCTAGAGAAGCAGCTTACCGTGTAATAGGTGAAAAACCATTCTATGTACAAATTTTAGGTGGTTTAGCTATTCACTATGGTAATATAGCTGAAATGAAAACAGGTGAAGGTAAAACTTTAACTTGTACAATGCCAGCATATTTAAATGCCCTAGAAGGAAAAGGTGTTCATATTGTAACAGTAAATGAATACTTAGCAGGCAGAGATGCTAATTGGATGGGAAGTATTTATAAATTCTTAGGATTAACAGTAGGTATAAATTTACGTGAATTATCTGCCAAAGAAAAACAAGATGTTTATAATTGTGATATAACATATTCAACAAATAATGAAATAGGATTTGACTACTTAAGGGATAATATGGTTATCAATGCTAAAGATAGAGTTCAAAGACCTTTAAACTTCGCTATTATTGATGAAGTTGACTCTATTTTAATAGATGAAGCAAGAACACCACTTATTATATCTGGTGGTCATCAACAAGCTGCTAATTTATATATAGAAGCTGATAAGTTTGCTAAAACTTTAAAAGAAGATGATGGTTATATATATGATGAAAAAACAAAAGCAGTTACATTAGATGAAAAAGGTATTAAAGCTGGAGAAAAATTCTTTAAAGTTAAAAACTTATATGATATTAAAAATACTAATTTAGTTCACTATATAAATCAAGCATTAAAAGCTAACTTTAGTATGAAAAATGATTTTGATTATGTAGTAAAAGATGGAAAAATAATAATAGTAGACCAATTTACAGGTCGTTTAATGCAAGGAAGAAGTTATTCAGATGG
>CAMOVA010000071.1 GCA_946626905.1 uncultured Bacillota bacterium
ATCATAGCTTCTTTTTCTTCAAAAGACATAACACCATTAACTGCATCACTTCTAATCATGAAAGGAGGAATACAATAAGTAAAACCTTTATCAATCATGAAATCACGTGCATACGCTAGTACTGCAGAATGAAGTCTTGCGATATCTCCTGTTAAATAATAAAATCCATTACCTGTTACTCTAGCAGCAGATTCTTTATCTAAACCATTTAATTTTGCCATTATATCAGCATGATATGGAACAGGGAAATCCTTTTTTAAAGGTTCTCCAAAACGTTGTTCCTCAACATTCTTACTATCATCTTCTCCAATTGGAACATCATCAGCAACAATGTTTGGAATTAAATACATTTTTTCTCTAATAACTTGTTCTAATTCTTCTTCTTTTTTAGTTAATTCTTCTATTTTATCTCCATATTTAGCGATTTCTTCTTTAAGGATATTAGCTTCTTCTATTTTTTTATCACGCATTAAAGTTCCAATTTCTTTACTTTTATCATTTTTTAAATTACGTAAATTGTCACCTTCTGTTTTTATTTTACGATATTCAATATCTAAAGCTTCAATTTCATCTACTAAAGGTAGTTTATGATCTTGAAATTTCTTTTTAATATTTTCACGAACTAATTCTTTGTTTTCTCTTATTAATTTTATATCTATCATAATTTCCTCCTATTTAGCTTGATACCAATCATTTCCTGTTTCTATTTCAACTTGTAAAGGTACATTAAGCTTTATAACATTTTCCATACATCTTTTAACAATATCAGTTACTTCTTTTTCTTCTTCTTTTAACATGTCGAAAACCAATTCATCATGCACTTGAATTATCATTTTAGACTTTATATTTTTTGCTTTAAATTCCTTATAAATATCAACCATAGCTTTTTTAATTATATCCGCACTTGTTCCTTGAATTGGAGTATTTAAAGCAATTCGTTCACCAGCTTGTCTTATCATATAATTCTTATTTGTTAATTCATCAATATAACGAATTCTTCCCATCAATGTTTTAACATAACCATTTTGATAAGCTTCTTTTACTGTTTTATCCATATATTCTTTAATACCTGGATATACTTCAAAATAATTTTTAATAAACTGTGCGGCTTCACTTGGTTTAATATTTAAATTTTCTGATAATCCATAACTACTGATACCATATATTATACCAAAATTTACAGCTTTTGCTACCCTTCTTTGTTCTTTTGTTACATCATTTTCTTCAATATCAAATATATCACTAGCTGTTTTAGTATGAATATCCATATTATTTTTAAATGCTTCTATCAAAGATTCAACATTAGCTATGTGTGATAAAATTCTAAGTTCTACTTGAGAATAATCACTACTCATTATAATTGAATCAGCACTTGGTACAAATGCTTTTCTTATTAATTTACCTTCAGAATATCTTATTGGAATATTTTGAAGATTTGGTTCAATAGATGAAAGTCTTCCAGTTCTAGTTAAAACTTGTGTATAAATAGTATGGATTTTATTATCTGGCATTATACAGTTAATTAATCCTTCTACATAAGTTGTATATAATTTAGTTAACATTCTATATTCTAATATTTTATTTATAATTGGATGTTTATCTTTTAATTTTTCTAAAACATCAGCACTTGTTTTATATCCACTTTTATTTTTTTTAGCTCCTGGTAATCCTAATTTATTAAATAAAATATCTCCTAATTGCTTAGGTGATGATACATTAAATTCTTCACCTGCATAATTATAAATATCTTTACTGATTAATTCTAATTTTATTTTTAGTTCTTCTTTCATTTTAACTAATTCATCTTTAGATACATTAACACCTGTATATTCCATATCACCTAACACTTGTGTTAGTGGAAGTTCAATATCTTCTAATAAACTAGTTAAATTTAACTCAGTTAATTTTTCTTCTATTTGATTATTAATTTCATAAATAAATCTTGCTTTTTTTATTTCAGTTTCAATATATAAATCTTTATCTATCTCTTTTTTCTTAGGAAAAAGTTCTTCATAAAAAGGCATATTATATCCAAATTGGTTTGCTAATACACCAATATCATCTTTAACATTATATTCAAGAAGAGATGCTGCAATCATTAAATCTTGCTTTGGTAAATCAAGTTCTATATCTTGCCATTTAAAATAAACATAATTCTTTTTAAAATCAAATGTATATTTAAGTTTATCTTTATATTTTTTTATAACATCAAATATTAATGATCCTTCTATATAATAAGAAACTTCATTATTATATATAGTCATACTTTTTACATTCGCATTATGATAATAAGAATTATCTAATTCAACATAATAAGCAACATCATTATTTATTTCTATTTCATCTAAAGATTTCACTACTTTATAGTTTTCTTTTTCTACTTTTTTACTAACATTTAATTTTTTTATTAATGAATAGAATTCTAATTCCTCATATTTTTTATATAAAGATTCTGTATCTGGTTCTTTTACTTTTAAATCATCAATTGTAATATCTAAAGGTACATCTTTATAAATAGTCGCTAATTCATAACTGTTATAAGCATTTTCTTTATCATTAACTAATTTATCATGAGTAGAACCCTTAATACTATCAATATTTTCATATATACCATCTAAACTTTTATATTCATGTAATAACTTAAGAGCAGTTTTTTCTCCAATTCCTTTAACTCCAGGAATATTATCTGATGAATCACCCATTAATGACTTTAAATCAATAATATTTATTGGTTCAATTCCATAATCTTCCTTGAATGATTCCATATTATATCTAATATGGTCTTTTTGTTTTAATAATTTCATATCTATATCATTACTAATTAATTGTAATAAATCTTTATCACTACTTACAATAGTACCAATAAAATCTGGTTCTTCATCACAATATTTAGCAAATGTACCAAGAATATCATCAGCTTCATACCCATCAATCTCATAGTATTTAATTCCCATATCAGTTAATATTTCTTTTGCGATAGGCATTTGTACTTTAAGCTCATCCGGAGTTGCTATTCTTCCTGCTTTATAGTCTTTATATTTTTCATGTCTAAAAGTTTTACCTTTATCAAATGCTACTATCATATATGTTGGCTTTTCTTCTTCTACAATTTTGTTAATCATATTAACAAACCCAAATAAAGCATTAGTTGGAAAACCTTTTGAATTTTTCATTAAGTTACCATTGTATGCAGTCGCATAATAACTTCTAAAAATTAAATTATTACCATCTACTAATAAAAGCTTTTTCATAGTATCACCTCTTTAATTATACCATTATATAAGAAAAATAGTAAGACTTACTTACTATTTTATTA
>CAMOVA010000072.1 GCA_946626905.1 uncultured Bacillota bacterium
CCCCAATCCCCAATCCCCAATCCCCAATCCCCAATCCCCAATCCCCATATGATTCCATTATTATAAAAAATTTAATAATTAAAATTAAGTTGTTTTTACTAAATTATAAGAAGTTTTTAAACAAATAATAAAATAATTAATATTAATTTGGCTGAATTTAATATTAATAATTTAGATCCAGATTTACGACCATCATCAGATGGTACATCAGGATCCGAAGGTGTTTCGTCAGGAATTGTATAATTTAACACTTTAATTTTAGGTAATTCTTCTTGACATTTATCAATAACATCTTGACCGAGTCCAATAAAAGGATCTTCACCTAGCTGTCTTATAGTATTATACAAATAATCAGAATTTTCCATAGTTGTTATATAGTACAATGCAGGTGATATTTGAATTAAGAGGTTTTTTACATCTTCATTTTCCTTTAATTCAAATATAGGTGTATCTATGGAAAATGGTGATATAATATTTTCTATTATAGGGCATTCATATTTATGTTCTCCTTGTCCCACATTAATTTCCTTTTTATCAGGCAAAATTATTTTAGCTTCAACTCCGTTAGGAATCTTTACATTTAAATAAAATGTATTTTCATCATAATTCCATGATATTTCAAACTTTCCACTAATAGAATCATAAGAAAAATTAATTTTTTTTAATCTATAATTTAAATGAGGTTGAATTAGAACTTTTTTCCATCCTGGACTTAAATTTTTTAATCCAACTATTCTTGAATAAATAGCTTCACAAACAGAACCATATGCATAATGATTAAAAGAATTCATTGCATTTCCATTAACAGTTCCATCTTCAAGTAATGAATTCCATCTTTCCCAAATAGTAGTTGCTCCTAAATTTATGGAATATATCCATCCTGGGAATTTTCTGTGATACAAAAATCTATAAGCTTCTGAATCTAAACCATTATCAAATAAAGCTAGTAATGTTAATGGAGTACCAGCAAAACCTGTTTTCAATTTATATCCGTCCAAATGCAATCTTTCCAAAAATCCTTTTATTATAGCATCTTTAAAATTTTCTCTATATATTTTATAATATAAAGCTAATATATAACCTGTTTGTGTATTTACAGTTAATCTTCCATTAGGAGAATAAAACTCTTCTAAAATTGCATTATAAATTTTTCCTTTTAATTGATTATATTTAGTATAATCATCATTATTTCCAATTTCTTTGGCGGCATCACATAATATGCTTACAGAAACATAATAATAAACAGACATAATATAACCAAGATCAGTTGAGCCAGATTGACTTGATTCAGTTATTCCATCAAGTGCAAGCCAATCACCGAAGCAAAAACCTTCTAAAATAAGATTTTTGCTTCCTGTATCTTTGCTAATTAAAGATTCTACATATTCCTTCATCAGTGGATAACTATTTTTTAATAATAATATATCTCCATAATTCATATACAAATTCCAAGGAATAATAGTAGCAGAGTCAGCCCATACTGCACCACCATTTATTGGTTGCTTTTTCAAACTTGGAGAATACATTGGTATATCGCCATTATAATACATAGTTTGATCTCCTCTTAAATCTTTTATATATTTTTTATAAAAATTATATGAATCCATATTATAACAAGCAGTATTAAGAAAAACTTGACTATCAGCAGTCCATCCTAGACGTTCATCTCTTTGTGGACAATCAGTTGGCACGTCTAAGAAATTTCCTCTTTGACCCCATAAAGTATTTTTAATTAATTGATTTATTATTTTATTATCTGTTTCACATTCTGAAGTTTCTTCTAGATCAGTATATATAACAATTCCTTCAAAATCTTTTGGATCTACTCTATCTAATCCTTCAATTAAAGCATATCTAAAGCCAAAATATGTAAATTTTGGTTCATATACTCTATTCTGGCCATCTCCTTTAAATTTTAAAATTGGTTTAGCTGATCTATAATTTTCATTATAAAAACATTTTTGTTGTAAAATTTCTCCATGACTTATTTTAAGTTCTTGATTTCTATTTAAATGTCCTTTAAATCTTATAAATCCAACCATATTTTGACGAAAATCTAAAATTTTTTCACCTTTGGGTGATATATATAATTCAGGATTTAATATATTTTTTTCAACTATAAGAGCACCATAATCTGGTATAAGATTATAATTTTCATCACTTTGAATAACTTCTTCTATAGTTTTATTTTCATAAGTATAATCAATTTCTTCTCCATCATATATACAATTAGAAATTTCTTGACTGTGTTTAATTTTCCATGTTTGATCAGTGAAAATATTTTGCATTTCTCCATCTTCAAATTCGACCATAATTTGAGCACATAATTTATATTCATCTCCAAATATTTCATCATTTTTAATACCATATCTTGGTAGTCCAAATCTTCCTTTATACCATCCATCACCCATATGAACTTCTATAGAATTTTTTTCTTTTAAAAGATTTGTTATATCATATGTTTGATATCTTAAATAATAGTCATAATCATTATATCCTGGAGTTAAATAGGAATTACCTACTCTTTCATCATTTATATAAGCACGATAAAGCCCCAATCCAGTGATATATAGCCTTGCTCTTTTTATTTGAGCTTTTTTTAGATCAAATTCTTTATAAAATATAGGAGAAAATATACCTTTATATTTTGGCTTAATAAATGCACTTTTTTCAAGTTTAATAGTTGTCTCAAATTCTAATTCTGATTTACTTGTTGAGCTTTCTACTTCATATTTATATATTTTATTATATTCTAAAGTAGTATCAAATGAAAAAGAATGGCTGTTTTCTAATTTGATTTCTTTTTCTTCAATGGTAGTACTGCCTGACATTATTCTTGCTTTAAAAGGGCCTGCTTCACTTGTCTTAAAGGAAAAATTATTCTCAGCAACATCTATTCCTAAAGGATGTTTTAAATGGTTAATGGATAATGAATCTATTGAAGATGTTTTTAGTGTGACAAGGTGAATAAAAAGAATAAAGCTTAGAACTTTAATATTCATTTTTTATAAAAGATAAAAAATTAATTTTTTATTAATTAATTTTAATTGATAATTAAAGTTATGGGATTGGG
>CAMOVA010000073.1 GCA_946626905.1 uncultured Bacillota bacterium
ATTATTATTTATAAAATTAAAAAACAATAATTTATTATTTAAAATAATTAAATTAAAAATATAAATTATTTTTATTAATTAATATCTAAATAATTATTTTTAATATTATTTACATCAATAATTAAATATTATGGGTGGTGAATTAGACAAATTTGAAGAAAAAGGACCAATTCAATTAAATACAAAAAAGTTCAAAAGTGCATTCCAAAAAGTAATTTCAAATATAAAAACTGAACAGGCTAGAAAGAAAACAGTTGTACAAGGTAGGAGTTTAATAAGAAAAGACAAAATCAAAGTTCCTTCTAATTATCCTTCTTTAAACAAAGAGTTAACCATGATGACTTTAATTCAAGAGAAAAATCCTGAAAAAATTGACTATGATTTAATAAATAATTGTATAAGTAAACATTATTTTATGCAGTCACTGAAAAATCATGAAAGAAATGAGATAATCGTTAATATGTCTTTATATAAAGTAAAACCACATGTTACATTATATTATCAGGGAGCTTTTGGTAATTATTGGTTTATTGTTCATAAAGGAGAATTAGAATATTTTGTTGATGGAGTTAAAAAAACTACTTATAGAAAAGGAGATAACTTTGGCGAAATTGCACTTATGAATAATTGCCCAAGAAATGGTACAGTGAAGGCCATAACTGAATGTGAGTTATGGGCTTTAGATAGAGAAGATTTTGAAAATATAAAAGAATATTTATATAAACTTAGCTTTAGAGAAAATATGCAATTTCTAAAATCCCTAAAGATTCCTTTAGGAGATGAAGTTAAATCAAATATGGCTAATTATTTAGTTAAAAATATTTATAAAGCTAGAGATATTATCTATAAACAAGGAGATATATCTAGCTGCATATATATAATTAAAGAAGGTGAAGTCAATTTTCTTGTGCATAATCAATTAGTTCGAACAAAAAAAAGATCGGAATATTTCGGACAAAACGGACTTTTTGAAGGACACAGAAGAGAAACAGATGCTATAGCAAAAACAAATTGCGTAATTTTTACCATATCTAACGACTTTTTCCAAAATCAATTTGGAGAGGACTTTAAAGACCAATTATATTTCAGTTTATTAAAAATATCATTATTGCAATCACACAATTTTAAAACAATAAATGCCAGTATATTAAATAAAGCTTTTAAATTTTTCAAATTTAAATCAGTTAGAAAAGGTACTACCATCTATAGAAAAGGAACTGAAGTACATAAGAAGATGTGCGTAGTTCTAGAAGGTAGTGTTATTGATAAAGGAACAAATAGAGTTGTAGGAGAAACATACTCTATATTATTCGAGGATAATGTCGTAAATGAAAAGGAGTTGAAACTTCAAAATGATCTTGTAGCTAATTCAAATTGTATCATAGCAGAAGCTAATTATGATGATGTAAAAGCTGTTTTAGGAGGAGATATTAAAGTGGCAAAAGAAGTGTCACATGCATTGAACGCTATAGATAATATAAAATTATTTAGGAACTTAAATGCTGCAAAAAAAGAAATGATTCAAAAAAATTTAAAAGTTGAGAAATTCTCAAGTGGACAGAAAATTATATTACAAGGTAGTATAGGGGATAAATTATATATTGTTAAAAAAGGAAAAGTTGATTTCCTCTTTGATAATAAGTATATGAAATCACTATTTGAAGGAGATGATTTCGGGTCTAAATCTCTCATTCTAAGTGATAGAAAAAGTCTGTCAACAATAGTAGCAAATGGCCCTGTAGAATGTTATACCTTATCAGCTAATATATTCAATAGTATTTTAAATCCACAACTAAAAGACTACTTCATGAAGCAATATTATTTTAATGATTATTCAATTGAATTAGAAGATTTAGAAAATATTAAACTACTTGGAGAAGGTAGTTACGGATTTGTAAATTTAGTTCGTAGTAAAAAAAATAAACAACTATATGCTGCCAAAGCACTTGATTTAATTCAAATAAAAGAAGAAAACATTTTAACTAGAGTTGAAACAGAAAAAAACACTCTATTAAAAATGGACCATCCTTTTATTGCCAAAACTGTAAAATATATAAAAGGAGATATTTATCTTTAT
This sequence comes from uncultured Bacillota bacterium, assembly GCA_946626905.1. GTDB lineage: Bacteria > Bacillota_I > Bacilli_A > RF39 > UBA660 > OMSK01. The sequence goes on from CAMOVA010000073.1 coordinate 2,078, forward strand.
TATATCATGGAATATGTCAGAGGAAAAGAACTTTTTGATGTAATGCGTGATATTAATTTACTCAATAAAGCTCAAACCCAATTTTTTGGTGCTTCAATGTTGGAAGTATTAAATTATTTACATAGTCAAAAAATAATATATCGTGACCTGAAACCTGAAAATATAATGGTTTTAGAAAATGGTTATATAAAATTCTTTGATTTTGGAACAGTTAAATTAATAAGAGATAGATGTAAGACATTTATTGGCACTACATCATATATGGCCCCTGAAATATTCACTGGAAATGGATATTCTTTCCAGGTAGATTTGTGGGCTCTTGGTGTTGTTATGTATGAATTCGTTTGCGGATCACTTCCTTTTGGTGAAGATATTGAAGAGCCTATGGAATTCTATAATGTAATGATAAAACAAAATTTGTCTTTTCCTTCATTTGTTAATGATCATTTGTTTAAGGATTTAATTCAGAAGCTATTAGTAAAAGATCCAAATAAAAGATTAAGTCAATATATGAAAATAAGAGAACATCCTTATTTTAAGGATTTTGACTGGGAAAAACTAATATCTTTGGATTTAAGGGCACCTTACACTTTTAAATTAAATGATATAATTCCACTTAATAGTAATATGATGTATTTGGATTATTTGAAAAGTCTAGGAAATATACCATTATATAAAAGAAAGCAGAGCGTGAGACAAAAAAATTTTAATAAATGGTTCAAAAACTTTTAAATTTAAAAAGATATGAATTTTATTCTTGATTAATTATGTGATTAAAAGTCAACAAATATGCTCTTCTATTAAAGTTCATTCTTTCTCCATTATTATTTATTAAATATTAATTATTAAATATTAATTATTTTATAATTTGAGTAATTTAAATTAAATTAATTAAAAAAAAATTAATTTGTATAATTAAAATAATTAAAATATTTATT
>CAMOVA010000074.1 GCA_946626905.1 uncultured Bacillota bacterium
TCATCATCTTTATTTAATAATATGTTAAAATACTTATCACATAACTCTTCAAATAAATATTTATTATTATTTTTTAAATAAATTATATCAGGACATTTTTTTAGTAATTCATCTATATAGTTAGGCTTTGTTAATTTAAATATCATTTCTTTTATAATATTATATGCTTCTACATCATTATCAAATGTTAGTGTTTGACCATAACTAATAATATTTAAAGCATCATTAAGTCCATGATATAAATTCATTAGAAATTTTTCATTTTCTAAAGCCACTTCTGTTTTACTATTATTCTTATCTATTTTTATAAGAATATCTTCTTTAACATTATTTATCTTTTTAATATATGTTTTTTCGTGTTCTAAATATACTTCTTTTTCTTGTAAATAACTAACTAACTTATTTATATATTTATTATAATTAGCAGGTGTTTCAAAGTTAAAGTCATCAATAAAATTCTTTAATATCTTACATATTACATAGTAAAAATCATCATTATTATCAATACCAGTCTTTAACATAATAGACTTGTATGAATAATTATTTTTTTGATGTACATACTTTAATAAATCTTCTTTTATTATTGATAACTTACTCTTATTCAACATACTAAAACCCCACTACTGTCTATAATTTTTACTAATTAAGTCTTCGCTATCTGTTAATTGTTTAATTCTTTCTATAATTCTACCAGCTTTTACTTCTTCAATAGCACCACTTGAAGTTGCTAAATGTTGTTGTAATAAATCAATACTTAAATTAGAAGTAAAAAATGTTGGTAATGATTCTTGCATTCTATATTGAAGTATTGGACATAAAACTTCATCTCTACTCCAACCTGTTGTTTGTTCTGAACCAATATCATCTATTAATAATAATGGTGCTCTTTTAATCTTATCTAAATTAGCTTGATAATCATCTTTTCCAAATAAGCTTTTTAAATGAACTAGAAACTCTGGCCAAAAGATAATTGCTCCTTTAACACCTTCTTTAGCAAGTTCATTAAAAGTTGCTGAAATAAGATATGTTTTACCACTACCAAAGCTACCTGATAGATATAAACCTTTTTGATTTGGATTTTTGTGATAACTTTTTATAAATTTATCTAACCATTTAATCGTTTTAAATCTATTTTTATCCTCAGTATAAATATCTTTTATTTTAGCTGTTTTTATAGCTTCTGGAATATCAAAACTATATATATTTTCTAAATAAGCATTTTCTTTATCAAATTTCTTTTGCTTATTACATTTTTTATAACCAAATTTTATATTACCATCTTCTACTTCAGGTAAATAAGCATGTCCTTTTACTTTGTTTTTACAAGCTAATAAACCCTTACAATTTAAACAATTATCATATTCACATGCTGCATCTTCTAATAAAGAACGATATTTACATAATTTTTCATATGGTATATTTACCTTATCGACTAATTTTTTAAACTTTTCATCTTTAAGTGATTCATTAAAACTCCCTAATAAATCCATTTCACTTACTTTTTTATATTTTAAACTATCATTTAATTTTTTCATAAAGTTCACCACAATTCAATTATAACATAAAAAAAGAATATTTAATATTCTTTTAATAAATCTTTTATTTCATCTAATTCTTCAGCACTTGCTTTAGTTTCCTTTATTTCTTTACCAAACCAATCTGGTTTTGCTTCTACTTTCTTAGAAAACTTACTTGTTGTTTTTGTAGGTTTAGCTTTTTTGTATTCTTTTTCTGCGAATTCCATAGCATCTTCAACAGTTTCTAATTTAGCACGAGACCATTGTTCTGCGATTAAATTAATATAGTTTTTAACTAATTTATTATTGTTAATTTTAAGAACATAATCAAGTAATACATTTACTACACCTGGTTTTAAATTCATATCAATAAGTAAATATTCTAATATGCTGTATTCATTTTTAGTTGGTTCTATACCATTTCTTTTACGAATTAAGAAATCATAAGGACTTGTTGTTTCAAATTGATAAATAATACGAGCTCTTTTAGAAGTATCACCTATAGGTTTTCTTAGATATTCTGGTTGATTTCTATATATTATAGATGGTAATTTGCCACCATTTTCAAATTGATAATACTTACTACAATTATTTCTAAGTAATTTCTTATCAATTGCTCTTTTCTCATTAACAGAATTTCTTATCATTTCACTCATTTGTTCATCATCTAAATTATAAATACAAGATAATTTATATATTAAATCTTTAACATCTTTTGTAATACTTCTTACATTTAATAATTCTTCAGGTATTAGTGAAACAGCATTATCTATATTAACTTTAGATACAATACTTAATTTATTTGTATTAACACCTTTAATATCTTCTGCCATGTTAAAATTAGAAGTATTTACTGATTCAAAAACATCACTAAATGAACAAGAAATTTCTTCATAATCCTTTAAACTTATTCTTGGAATCTTAAAATAATTAACTAATTTTTCATATTCAGTTTTTCCTACATTATTATATAAAGAAATACTAAGTATAGGATTATTAAAAAATTCATTTGGATCTACTGGTGAATATAATTCATATATATAATTATTAATATTATCCTTTTTAATATATGTTCTAAGTAAACCCATAGCTTCTAACTTAGTTCTAGAAATAACAATATCTTCTAGATTCATACACATATTAGTCATTAAATGATGATGAGTACATTCTATACTCATTAATTCAATTTTATCTAGCATTGACCATAAAGAAAAAAATAATGAAATAGCATTACTACCTATTATCGGTTGATATAACATAGTAAGAATTTTTCTATCCTGTTCATTTAAAACTGTCTTGTTAATAACAACAAAAGTATCTGCAGGTAATATTTTTTCCTTCATAGTATACCTCCTTTTAATAGTTTATCATAAAATATTTTAAAAGAAAAGAAAAACTAGGTTTAAACCTAGTTTATAATCGAATTCTTAATTAGTTACTCATTG
>CAMOVA010000075.1 GCA_946626905.1 uncultured Bacillota bacterium
TATTTCATTATAACATTTTAGCGGTATTATATCAACTTAAAGCAAGAAAAAAGAACTATTATTTAGCTCCCTTTTTTCCTACTACAGCACCAAATGTTTTAAATAATATTTTAGCATCATAGATTAATCCTCTATTTTTAGTATATTCTTCATCTAATTTTAATCTATGTTCAAAGCTTAAATCACTTCTACCGCTTACTTGCCATAATCCTGTTATTCCTGGCTTACATTTTATTATATCATCATAATATTTTCCCATATCTTTTTGTTCCCTAGGTAAATAAGGCCTAGGTCCTACAAGTGTCATATTACCTATAAAAACATTTAATAATTGAGGTAATTCATCTACTGAATATCTTCTAATAAAATATCCTATCTTAGTTATTCTAGGATCATTTTCTAATTTTTTATTAGTAGTATATTCTTCTCTTATTTTTTTATCTTTTTTCATTAGTTCTTCTAGTTTTTCTTCTGCATTAATTATCATAGAACGATATTTAAATATTTTAATTTTCTTTCCTTTTTTACCAATACGTTCTTGTGTGAAGAATACTGGTCCTTTTGAATCTAGTTTAATTAATACTGAGAATATTATAAATACTGGTAATAGTATTACAATTCCTATAAATGATAATACTATATCTATTATTCTTTTTATAAACAAATATATATATTTATTACTTCTTGCCACTTCTTTATTCACTCTAGTTCCTCCATATTTAGATTTACTGTATTCTAATTATACTATCAATGAATTTAAATTTCAATATCAAAATAAAAATATGCTTAAGCATATTCTTATTTTTCATTTACTATTTTGTAAATAATTGAAGCAAGTGCGGATCCTGCAAATGGAGCTACTATAAACAACCAAACTTGTTTAAATGCTTCACCACCAACTACTACTGCAGGCGCCAAACTTCTTGCTGGATTTACAGAAGTACCTGTTAAACTAATTCCTAATAAATGAACAAATACTAATGTTAAACCTATAACTATTCCAGCTACTGATGATTTTGATTCATCATTTGTTACACCTAAAATAGCATAAATGAATACAAATGTTAGAACAACTTCTGTTACAAATGCGGCAAATATTGAAATGTTTGTAGCAGATAAACTTCCATATCCGTTTGCTCCTAAGTTAGCTGTACCAATATCTGTACCTTTTAATATTGCATATAAAATACCTGTACCAATAAATGCACCTATAACTTGTGATACTACATACCCTATAAATTCTTTTGTAGTCATCTTTTTAGTTAAAAGCATTGATAATGATACAGCAGGATTTACATGGCAACCCGAAACATTTCCAATTACATATGCACATGCTATAATAGCAAGTCCAAATGCTAATGAAGTAGCTACTAAATTACCACCCGATAAAACAGCTATACCTGTACCAAATAACACTAGTGTAGCAGTACCTATAACTTCTGCAATATACTTCTTCATAGAATCATATCCTTTCTATAATCATTGTAGTTTTTTTATAATAATTTGTCAATTATTTATACCTTTTAATATTAATATTATCTATGTTTTTGTATATTATAATAATATGATAAGACTTAAAAAAATAAAACTAGATAAATATATTATTATTTCACTACTTCTGTTTATAGTTATAAGCTTAATTAGTATTAATTCTGCTTCTATTTTACTTAATAAAGAAAGTGAGCACTTAGTATTAAAACAAACATTATGGTATTTAGTTGGTTTTGGATTAATATTTGTTATACTAAAAATTAAAAATAATTGGATATATAACCACATTGAAATATTTTATGTACTCTTTAACATATTATTATTACTATTACTGTTTTGTGGCAAAGAAATTAATAATGCCAAATGTTGGTTTAGCCTACCTGGTATAGGAACCTTCCAACCTAGTGAATTTATGAAGATAATTCTTATAATTATGCTAGGAAAAACAATAAATAAGTTTGGTAATGCCCATGTAAACCCTACTGTAAAAGAAGAATTTTTTCTTTTAGTAAAAGTCGGTATTATAACACTTATACCTACTATTATAACATTTCTAGAACCAGATACAGGAGTAGTTTTAATATATTTTATAATATTATTAGTAATGTTATTCATTTCTGGAGTTCGATATAGATGGTTTATCATATTTGTAAGTCTAATTTTAATATTTTTATCATTAATGTTGTTTCTTTATAAATTTGAACCAACCTATTTTATAAAAATTTTTGGTTCATCATTCTTTCTTAGAATCAATAGATTATTAGATTGGTCTAATCAAAGTGGATATCAATTATCTAATGGACTTATAACAATAGGATCATCAGGTTTAATTGGTAATGGAATAAATAATACACCTTTATACTTTCCAGAAGCACATACAGACTTTATATTCGCAGTTATATCTAGTAACTTTGGTTTATTAGGTGGATTAGCATTATTTATAATAATCGCATTCTTTGATATAAGATTAATTGTAATCGCTATTAAATCTGATAAACTAATAGATAAATATATAATAGCTGGGTGCGTTGGAATGCTTATATATCAACAATTTCAAAACATAGGAATGACATACGGGCTATTACCTATAACAGGTATTACACTACCATTTATTAGCTATGGAGGTTCTTCATTACTTAGTTATATGGCAATGATAGGAATCATTCTTAATATATCTAATAAAAAAAATAAAGCATAGCTTTATTTTAATTCATAAAATACATCAGATTTTATATCATATAAACCATTTATTCCTTCTTCTTTTAACTTACAAGGAACTAAATAATGTATTAAAGTATCACTTTCATATATAGCAAAATGATATATTTTAGCTTTGGCATATTGAGCAATAACATCTCCATGAATATCATATCTAGCTAGTATAGTTAAATTGTGCGCAGCTGTATAAGTAGGA
>CAMOVA010000076.1 GCA_946626905.1 uncultured Bacillota bacterium
CAAAAAGATTTTAAATATTATATTGATCTATGTTTAAAGTATAATATAAATAAAAGTAACCTACGTAAGATTGTTAAAAATGGATTTGATATTAAATATACGGATGATAAAAAAATATATGAAGATGTAGTAACTTTAGAAATTATTTCATTTATAAGTAGTAATAATTAAAAAAATTTGATATACTAATAGTGGTGATACTATGATACTAAGAAAAAATAAAAATGATGAAAAATTAGATATTGCGGGAATCAATACTACAATTTCACTTACAAAGAATATTTTAAAAATATTTACTGTATTACTTTGTATAGTTGGTGTGTATGTTTCAATAATTATACTTAAGGAATTACATGTGAAACAAACTGTAGTAACTGTTTTAAAAATATTGTTACCATTCTTTATAGGTTTATTTATTGCATGGCTATTTGATCCTGTAGTAACTAAATTGCAAGATAAAGGTGTTAGAAGATCTTTAGGTGCGGCTTTAGTATATGTTTTATTTATTGGAATACTATTTCTAATTTTAAAGGCTTTAATACCATTATTATTAAATCAAATAAATGATTTTGTTAAAATAATACCAACAGTATTTGATAATATAAAATCTTGGGCAGATGAAATTTTTGAAAGATTTGATGGATTTAAGAAAGCAGATATTCAAACTTTTAAAAGTAATTTATTTGCTAATATAGAAAACTTCAGTACTGATTTAACTAAGTCATTACCAGAAATAACAATAAATCTACTTAAAACTGTATTTTCTGGTATTGGTAATTTCTTAGTAGGACTTATTATTGGATTTTTCCTACTTATTAATTTTAATAATGTTTCTGATTCAATTATTACATTATTTCCAAAAAAACTACAAAAAGATACAAAAGATATTTTTGATATCATTAATGTATCATTTAGAAGATTTATTAATGGAGCAATCGCTGATTCTACACTAGTATTTATAGTAAGTTCTACAGCATTTATATTTGCAGGATTAAAAGCACCATTATTATTTGGTTTATTCTGTGGAATTACAAATGTTATCCCATATGTTGGGCCATATATTGGAGGAACACCTGCAGTTATTGTTGCTTTTTCACAATCTACAAGAATTGGAATAATTGTTTTAATAGCAATTGTAATTATTCAAGCTCTAGAAGGAAATTTAATTCAACCACTTATAATGAGTAAATCAACTAGATTACATCCAGTAACAGTAATAATTGGTTTATTAGTATTTGGACATTTCTTTGGAATAATAGGAATGGTTATATCAACACCAGTTATAGGAGCGTGTAAAGCATTATTTCAATTATTTGATAAAAAATATAATATATTAAATTATAATAAAGAATAGGCTACTATTCTTTTTTAAATTATGTTAAAATAATTATAAGGTGATTATATGAATTTGATTATTATTTCTGGAAAAGCTGGTAGTGGTAAATCATTAGTTAGTGATATTTTAAAAAATAAATTAAAAGAAAAAACAATTTGTTTAGCTTATGCTTCATATTTAAAAATGTATGCTAAAGAAATAATTGGTTGGGATGGTAATGAAGATACTAAACCAAGAACTTTTTTACAACAAATAGGAGATGAAGTAAAAGAAATTAATCCTAATTTTTTAATTAATAGAATAATTGAAGATATAGAAGTATATAAAAAATATTTTAATAATATCATTATTAGTGATGCTAGATTTGTTGATGAAATAGAAACTATTAAAAACAAATATGATAATGTAATTAGTATTCATGTTTATGGAAAAGAAAATAATTTAACAGAAGAAGAGAAAAAACATAATACAGAAAATGGATTAAATAATTATAATTTATATGATTATGAAATTAATAATGATGGAGATTTATCTTCACTTGAATTAAAAATTAATAATATATTGGAGGATTTAAAATGGTAGTAGCAATAGATGGACCAAGTGGTTCTGGTAAAGGGACTGTCGCAAAATTATTAGAAGAAAAACTTAATTTAGTTAATATAGATACAGGGGCAACTTATAGATGTATTGCTTTAAAAGCACTTCAAAATAATATAAGTGTAGAAGATGAAGATAAATTAATAGAAATTTCAAAAAACATAAATGTTAGATTTGACAATCATAAAGTGTTTTTAGATGATTGTGATGTTACTAAAGAAATTAGAAGTAAAGAAGTAACAAGTATTGTTTCACCAATATCAAGTATTATAAAGGTAAGAGAAAATATGGTGGAATTACAAAGAAAAATGGCTAATTCTAATAATGTTGTATTAGAGGGTAGAGATATTACTACAGTTGTTTTACCAAATGCAGATTTCAAATTTTATTTAGATGCAACTCTTGAAGCAAGAGTTAATAGAAGAATACAACAAAATAAAGAATTAGGTATTGATATGTCTTATGAAGAAGTATATAATAGTATGAGTTTGAGAGATCAAAATGATATGAATAAACCAGTAGGTGCTCTTAAGAGAACTGATGAGCAAATATATATTGATTCAACAAACATGACAATAACAGAAGTAGTAGATAAAATGATTAACATTATAAAAGGAGAGAATTAATATGAATTTAAAAGATTTATATATAGATTTTTTTGTTAGTAAAGGGCATAAACAAATACCAAGTGCTCCTGTAGTGCCAGAAAATGATCCTTCAGTACTTTTTAATACTGCAGGTATGCAACCACTTATTCCTTATTTAATGGGAAATAAGCATCCATACGGTACAAGATTATGTGATTATCAAAAATGTATAAGAACTAATGATTTAGATAATATAGGTGATACTTATCATCATACTTTTTTTGAAATGTTAGGCAATTGGTCATTAGGTGATTATTTTAAACAAGAAGCAATAGAGTGGAGTTTTGAAT
>CAMOVA010000077.1 GCA_946626905.1 uncultured Bacillota bacterium
CAACTAAATATAATCCTGATATATTAAAATTATATTCATCTTTTAATTTTAAAAAAATATTTTTTAAATTGTTTTTTAAATTATCTATGTTTTCTATATCTAAAGTTTCTTTAAATTTAAGAATAACTTTATCATCATCAAAAGATATATTCACATTATCACCTAAAATATTGTATGAAAAAAGAGAATATATTCTATATAATTCTCTCTATTTTTTCATATATATCTGATTTACCAGCTTTATTCACATTTGAAAATACTATAAAATCATCACCTACTCCAAGTTCTAATGATTCTAAAATCATATTTCTTTGAGTTTGTTGTTTAGTTATTCCAATTTTATCAGATTTAGTAGCTATTATTGTAACTGGTATTTTATAATATTTTAAATAATTATACATCATTAAATCTTCACTACTTGGTTTATGTCTAAAATCAATTAACATAAATACTTGTTTTAAATTATCACGATTAATAATATAATCTTCCATCATAAGCCCAAATTTTCTTTTTTTAGCTTTATTTAAATTAGCAAATCCATATCCTGGAGCATCAACTAAATAAAAACTATCATTAACTAAATAAAAATTAATAGTTTGAGTTTTACCTGGATTTGATGATATACGCGCATAATTCTTTCTATTTATTAATGTATTAATAAAACTACTCTTACCTACATTACTTCTACCAACAAGCAAAAATTCTGGTTTATTATCAGTAGGATATTGACTACGTCTAACTGCACTTATTTTTAAATCAACACTAGTTATTTTCATATTATTTCTCCTTTTTAAAACATTCCATTATAAGAAATACACTTTCCAGATACTGTACTAAAAGATGCGGTTAAATTACCTTTTTCATTAACCCATTTATAAGTGTTTACTGTAGAAGTTTTTTCTTTTAAGATTCCTTCATCACCTAACAAGTTAACTACATCTTTATATGTAAGACCTTGTTCAGTATTTAATTTTGTTTTCATTTCATTTACTTTAGAAAAATCAACTTTATCATTTATAATCATATCATCTTTAAAATTTGCTTTAACAGATACATTATCTATACCTTCATAGTAAATTACTTCAATAGATGTATTAGGAGATAATTGCCATATATAAGTTTTATTAGCTTTCTCTGTTCCATTAAAACCAATTAATTTATTAATTTCTTCAATTGAAGAATTAATATTAATTTTTTTTATACTTTCAAATACATCATAATTTCCTTTTGATTTTTCTACTATTTTAATTGTTTTTTTAGTTTTATCTGTTTTAGTAGCGCATCCTGTTGTAATAGATAACATCATACATATACATAATAAGCTTTCTATTATTTTTTTCATATGCCCTCCTATATACATTATAACATCTTTTGTAAAAAATAAAAACCCTTATTTAAAAAGGGTTCTAACAGTATTACTTATTAGACAATAATGATTTATTATTTAATATACCACTCTTATCATTTTCATTTAATATTTTCATTTGAGTTATTGCTATTTTGTTTAATCTATCTAATCTTAAAGATTGCTTTAGTCCATCATTTATAAAAACTGAGTTTATATTTTCTAAGTTAGCTAAACAAATTAATTCATTTATTGAAGCATAGTCTCTTATATTTCCGTCTAAATCAGAATTATCCTCTCTCCATTTTTTAGCAGTTGTACCAAATAATGCCATATTTAATACATCTGCTTCTTCAGCATACACATGATTTATTTGTTGTTTAGTTAATTTAGCTGGTATTAAATTACATTTTATTGCACTTGTATGAATTCTATAGTTAATTTTAGATAGTTCTCTTTTAGCATCCCACTTTATTTGAGATTGTTCTTGTTTCTTTAATCTTTCAAATTCTTTAATTAATAATAATTTAAATTTTGGGCTTATCCACATACCAAATTCAAAAGCAATATCTTTATGCGCATAAGTCCCACCATATCTTCCTGCTTTAGAAATAATTCCAACAGCATTTGTCTTTTCCACCCATTCTTTAACACTTAGTTTATAACTGTTTAAACCAGCTTGACTTTTAATTATGGCGAATTCGCCATAATTAAAATTAGGGTTATGTAATTCTTCCCAAATACCTAAAAATTCAATAGTATTTCTATTTCTTAACCAATCCGTAACAAAAAAAGTCCCGTCTTTAGATTTAAGCATATCGGTTATTGAAATATAATCTTCATTTTCTATTCTTATATAATTGATTATTTGGTTATCTACATGTAATTCCATAATTATTCTCCCATCTTATTATTCAAATTAAATTTGGAATTGATTCAATAATTCTAAACATTTCCTCTATATCACAAACATCAGTTAAACGATATTTACCATCTTGTGATTTCAATTTCAACTGTCCGATTTTTTCGGACACTTCACTACCTTCTTCAACTAGTCTACGTTTTAAATCACTCCAATAGTTTCTAGGAATATTAGCATCAGTTAATGCTGCAATTACATCTACTACACTAAAATAGTATTCTTCTTTATCACTATCCCATATACTTCTTATTTCTTTTCCTTCGAACAAATTTGTTAATGTTTCCAATTTATTATTCATTTTTATCCTCCTTTTTAATAAATTTCAACATATACAAATAGTAATTTGTTATTACTATTGTTTTCTTTTATTACTAAAAGACTTCTCCTTTCAATCAAATTTGTCCGTTACTCATATTCTAGTAAATTCTCATATTTCCCCATACTAAGTGAGGTTAGACTATCATACAAATAAATTATAGCATACATTTGTTTGTGTTTCAACATAAAATAAAAACCCTTATAAATAAGGGTTATTATCTAATGGTGTCCCAGTAGGGATTCGAACCCCAGACCCACGCCTTAGAAGGGCGTTGC
>CAMOVA010000078.1 GCA_946626905.1 uncultured Bacillota bacterium
AATGGTGTCCCAGTAGGGATTCGAACCCCAGACCCACGCCTTAGAAGGGCGTTGCTCTATCCAGCTGAGCTACTGAGACGTGTTCAACAGGAACACATTAATTATACAACAAAATAAATATTTATTCAATACTTTTTACTACAGTTTTACAAATTTCTGTATCTTTATTTTTTATTGTCACTTCATCAATATCATAATTTTCTTTAACAGATAAACTAATTGAATTCTTTACTTCTTCTTTTATACTTCTATTATCTTTATCATCAAATATTTCATCATTAAAAGTTAAAGTGGCTTTTTTACCATTAATTTGTTTGTTTAACAGTATTGTATTATTGTTTAAAAAACTTATTAAACTATTATCACTACCTTGAAGTTCATCAATGATAATATCTAATTTATCTTTATTATCATTAACATATTTAGTTACTGGTACATAATAATATTTATCATTATATTCATTTAAATAATAAATAGTTACCTTGTTTATATCTTTATAACTACTTAAATTATACTTTTTATTAATACCATAATTTCTATCTAAGATACTTGGTAAGTTTATTTTAGTTTTTGGTAATTTAGTTAATATCTTACCATCTACATATATTATAACTTTATCTACATTATCAATACTAGTTAAAGTATAAATAATTGCTTCTATTACCTTCTCTTCCATATCTTTTTTCACATCAAGTAAAGCACTATTAAAATCAACTTTAATAATATTATTTTTATATTCTATATTCTTAATTTCAGTATTAGATGGAATTATACTTTTAAATCCACTTGGTATTTTATTTTCATTACTTGATTCTTTAATTAAAGTATATAAAAGTTCTTTTGCTTTTTGTTCTATATCTTCACTATATACAACTACAGAAGTTCTAGCTAAATAATTATACTTATCGAGAAGATATATATGTTCATGATTAACATTTAAATCTTCATATTCTAATTCTTGTTTAACATTACTTAATTTACTACTTGGAAACAAACACATTAAAAATACTGAAAAAATAATAGCACTTGTTATAACAAATTTTTTTAAAATATGTTTTTTTATCATAAGATCACCTGATTAATTTTATGAAAATAAACCGTAAATATACGGTTTATAAAGAAATTTCCCCTAATTTTAAAAGTTCTATAACAGCGGCAGCTCTTCCTTTAACATTTAACTTTTGCATAGCATTTGATATATGATTTCTTACAGTTTTTTCACTTATACTAAGAAGATTAGCTATTTCAGTAGTAGTTTTATTTTGAATTAATAATTCAAATACTTGTTTTTCTCTTTTAGTTAATATACTTTTCATTTAATCACCTTTCTTAATGGGTGGTTTATACTTACTCATATTATTTTATGTACAAAATGAAAAGAAGTTCTAAAAAAAAATAACAAATTGTTATTTTTGAAATTCTATTGTTATATTCTTTTTATCATTAAAATTTTCTTGAATACTTCTCATAATTTTATTAGCAAGTGAAATATCATGTTTAGTACTATTGATAGTAGCTTTAATATTATTATCATTAATTTTAACAAATGATTTTAACTTATATTTTTCTTTAATCATTTTTTCTAAATCAATTTCTAAGTTTTTATTTTCATTCAAAGCTTTTATTTTTTCAAATGCTTCATTTTTTTCATTAGCACTTGATTTACTATCACTAAGTACTTCTTTTAAAGAATTTAATGTTTTATCTAATTCTTCATCAGATTTTACTCTTAAAGTAGTAAGTACTTCAGCTTCTTCTACTGTAACAGCTGTTTTCTTAGTATCTTCTTTTAATACAGGTGAATTATTAGTAAGTAATAATTCATTAGGCATTGTTATATAATAAACACTTAAAACTAATATCAAACTAAATAATGTTAAAAACCATAAATTCTTTTTATTAATCATCTTATCTCCTCCAAGTACTATCTAATTAAAGATATGATCTTGTAAATAAAATATTACAAAAAAAAGAAGTTATTTAACTTCTATTTTATCTTTACCACCCATATATGGTCTTAAAACTTCTGGAATATTAACAGAACCATCTTCATTTAAATTATTTTCTAAGAAAGCTATTAACATTCTTGGTGGAGCTATTACTGTATTATTTAAAGTATGTGCATATAATTTATCTCCATCTTTTGTTTTATATTTAATATTTAATCTTCTAGCTTGTGCTTCAGTTAGATTTGAACAAGAACATACTTCAAAATATTTTTCTTGTCTTGGAGACCAAGCTTCAATATCACATGAACGATATTTTAAATCAGCTAAATCACCTGTACAACAAACTAATTTACGAACTGGTATATCAAGAGTTCTAAATAATTCTACTGAATAATTCCACATCTTATCATACCAAGTATCGCTTTCTTCTGGTTTACAAATAACTATCATTTCTTGTTTTTCAAATTGATGTATTCTATATACACCACGTTCTTCAATACCATGAGCACCTACTTCTTTTCTAAAGCATGGTGAATATGAAGTCATAGTAATTGGAAGATCTTCTTCTTTTAACATTTGATCTTTATAACGAGCAATCATTGAATGTTCACTAGTACCAATCAAATATAAATCTTCACCTTCAATTTTATACATCATAGCTTCTTTTTCTTCAAAAGACATAACACCATTAACTGCATCACTTCTAA
>CAMOVA010000079.1 GCA_946626905.1 uncultured Bacillota bacterium
CCATATAAATTTATTATTTTAAATTTTATTGAATAAATAAATTATTTATTAAAAATAATAATAATTAAAATTGTTATTATTTTCAAAAAATAATAATTTTAATTATATATAAAATGAAAATGGAAATTTCATTAGTTATTTTATTTTGTCTTTGCTATTTCACTCAATCACAAGATATAATATATAATGTTAGCAAAGTTTTTAAATTCTTAGATTTAGACGGTCTTGAGAACGATGAGTATGAGACTATCCTACAAAATATTTCCACAATTTTTGAAAATTCATATGCTTACTATGATATAGCCAAAAAGCCTCCCCAGCCTTCATCTAATAAAAATTATCATACAGCCGTAGACCTTAAAGAAAGATTTAAAAATTTAAATGTAAAAGATATAAATACATATGAATTTTACCAAAAAATAAACAGTGTCTTAGCAGATTTAAAAGATACTCATATTGTTTTAAATTTCAGAGATAGCTATATTGGAGATTTTAATATTTTAGGTCCATTTATGTATTATATCCAGGAGCTCAATGGAAAGAAAAGAATGTTTGCAAGTTGTATATCTAATAATTATTTAAGGTATTTTCAGGATTATAACAATATATATCAATTTTGCGTAACATATTATAATCTTCCAATTAAAAGTATAAATGGAAAAGATCCTTTTGAATATATTAGTAATTTCGGAGGAAATTATTTATCCACTAAAAATCCTCATGGAACTTTTACATATAAAATAAGCTACAGCAATGATATCCCTCTTTCCGATTATCCTTTAACTCAAAAAGAATTGGAACAATTAATTGTTGTCTTTGAAGATGATAAAGATAAAGAAGAAACTATTACTATAAATACATCTTATATGCTACATAGTACTATCGATATTGATAAAGAAATGGAAGAAAACGAATTGAGACGTTTAAGCGAAGGAAGAAGAGTTAGAAGTAAATATTATTCTAAAAATAGAAAAAATATGGAAAAAGATAGAGAAAAAAAAGAAAAAAAAAGAAGCAAAAAAAGCAAATTGTTAGAAGAAAATCAATCAAAAAGACATCTTCAAGAACAGCTTGATTGGAAATATAATTCTGAAGACAAATTCATGTGCGCTGTTGATGAAAAAAATCAAATTAACTTTTATTATATTGATTCTTTTCAGCCTAATGATAGAGAGAATTATAAAGAAGTTATCAAAAGTTGTGTTAAACTTTTTGATGGTAACACATTTCCCATAGTAGTAGTTAATGAATTAAATGAAGGTGGATATATCTCCTTAGCTCAATTATTTATGGGGGTTCTATCTCCTTTTATTCCAATTGATATATTTAAAGGAAGATTAAGAGCGACTAAAAGTCTTAAAGATAGTAAAGAAGTAAATAATTATATAAATTCTAATTTAACAAGTATCAATACTTGCCAAAAGCAAACCTTTGCAGACTTATTAAAAGATGCAGTTACACCAAATTATTGTGAAAATAAATTATCACACATGTTTTATCTTAATAATGCCACTCTACATGATGAAATTGAAACTATTAGAAAAAGTATGAAAAATAAAAGAAAACCAACCGAAATTTTAATATTAACTGATGGATATTCATTCTCAGCATCTGCTTTTTATATAAAATATTTACAAAAGATGGGAGGAGCTATAGTGGCCGGATATTTTGGCAACCCCTATAATAGTGAAGAATTTGATAGCAGTCAATCTCCCTCACCCATTTTTTCATTAGATTTATTGAAAGATTTTAATCCAAATGAATATATAAATTTATATAAAAATTATGGAATTATCTTAGAATTGCCAGGAATACAGTCATTTTATGGTGTTGATGATAAGGATGTCCCTCTCGAATATGAAGTAACTCCAGTAGATATCAAACTTGATTTATATTCAGGATTTGATCTAAGATCTTTACAAAATTTCACAGAAAGTTCTAAGAATTTATTAAATAGTATGAAAACTAAATGCTTTTCAGCAAATAAAAATTTAATTATGTTTAGTGATGAATGTGACAAAAGCTTCAAAAATAGTTATACTCATGGGGGATATACTTGTAATGGAGATGGAGTATGGACAAAAGAATGCGTACCTGCTTATTGTGATTTGGGTTACTCTTTCGATTCAAAAAAAAGAAAATGTATTAAAGATGTTTGCTCTTCAATTCCTATTCCTGATATAAAAGATGATGATGAAGAACAAGGAACTCCTTCTTCTGATGACGATGGAGGAAGCTCTACTACTTTAATTATTGTTATCATTGTAATTCTTTTAGTCCTTATATTATTTGCAGTTTTGGTTGTATTAGTCGTAAGGAAAAAAAGGTTGCATTCTCAGAATGTTGAATTTAACAAAGAAGTAAATGATATAGTAGTTTAAATATAGGTAGATTAAAAAATATGCAAAAAATAATAATTTTATTATTTTTAATTATTTATTGATTGAGTTAATTAATTATTTTAAAAAAATTAATTGTTAAATAATTTAATTTTGTTATATTATTTATTTAATAATTTAAATAAATAAATAATATTTTTGAAAATATTAATTTATTTATTGGGGATTGGGGATTGGGGATTGGGGATTGGGGATTGGGGATT